>DPWT01000055.1 GCA_003527555.1 Verrucomicrobiales bacterium
CGCATAACTTTAAGCATGAATTCAAAGGCCTGATCTTCTTGGTTGCCACCGCCGCCACCCCCACCACCACCGCCACCGCCACCTTGATTCTTGTCGCCTTTGAGTAGTTTCGCCCAAGTCCTCAGTTGCTTAGCCCACATTTTAGATTGGTAGATGGACTTGTAAGAGATGTTTCTGGAAACATTGCCTGATAACAATTCCATGGCTTCATCAATCCTTGAACTCCGCATTGAATCGACAAGTTTTTTATGTACCTCTTTGCCAGTGCGAGCGTGATAGTGGTATAGATCCTCTTGAATCCATCGCACGTCAGCGGCAGTTTTCTGTTGCTGGTTTTTGGCCTCCTTAATGGCGCGTTTTTCAACGGGGTCGAGGTCTTGGAGTTGGTGCCCGATCACTTGGTTGATGATGCCTACTATGCTTGATGCAATACCGTCTTCTTCGCTAGCGGCTCGCTTTAAGCGATTGACAAAAGTGCCTGCCTCAAAATTTTGGTTGGCTTCGTTGGCTTTCTTGAGAGCTTGTTTCATTTTTTCTATTGCCTTTTTTTGCTCTTCGATAGCCTCTTTGAGATCATTTTTTGACTTTTCGGGTGTGTTTCGCTGACTTTGTGCGTCCTGGAGTTTTTTCTCAACTTTAGGCAAATCTTGTTCAGATAGCTCTTTCATGGAATCAAGGGCCTCTGACATTTTTTTGAGAATATCTTTATCTATTTCTCCATTGCGGACCGAATCTTTGAAAAGCTTCTCCATTTTTTTGGTGAGGTTTTCCATGTTCTCCTTATTTTCTTTTTCACGATCTTGCTGATCTTGGAGTTTTTTTCTATTCTCGTCTTTTTGAAGGTCCTTGGCATCTTTCATCTCAAGCCGCTGATTTTCATCATTAAGATTCTGCTCTTTGCGTGCGATATCTTCGAGTTCACCAATCACACGGTCAAACTCATTTTTTAATACCTGAGCGTGTTCGTCGCGAGTGAGAATGTAGAGAGTGATTGGTTCGGAATAAACTCTACCACGTCCTGGGTAGTAATCCTCTGTCCATGATGAGAGAAGGACTCTCTGAGGAGTGATGTTGTGATTATCTGGGCAGAACTTCCATGGGAGGTTGAAGGTAGCTTGATGGGGGTTTCCTTGTTCGGTGGTAGCCTCACCTTTGGCGGGCTCCCCACTTGTGGGGTTGGTAAACTCTCCTTGCCAAGAGATACCGCATGCCTTCAGGCCGAAGTCGTCCTCCGCGAGAATCTCGAAACTAAGGGTCTCTTCGGCAAGCATGATATGTTGTTTGTCGATACCCTGAATATATGTTGAGGGTGCTTGATCTTTTGTCGCCTCAATCCGGATGTTGATTGGTTTTTCAGCAGTAAGCCCGTATGTGTCTTTCCAATTTAGTGGGATCACGACAGAGTGCGAGGCGATGTTGATGGGAGGAGTGCTTATGTTTCTGCCGTCTATTTTGACATCAATTTTCGCTGGACGACGTGTTTCTATGGTTTCCTTGGGGGGATTGACTCCGTCAATCTTGGTTGTGTTTCGCTGGTCTTCATCTTTTGGTAGGGTTTGTATTTCGGCGTATGCTTCACTGAGGCTGCGATCCGCTGTTGCCCGAATTATGACCTCGCTGCCTTCGAGCGCCGTGGTGAAACCAGAGCGAAGATCAACATCAATGACTTCGCGCTTCAAATAATCAGGTAATTTTAAAGATGCGCGTACGCTTTTTAAGGCAGGTCTGATGGTGGGTTCGAATACTAGGTCGTAATTAGCATCGTCGGCCTCAAGTCGAACGATATCTTTAGCCCGTTGGCCGGGAAATGTGAAAGTGTATGTATTATTCTTGAGAGGTGCTTCAATCCACTCTCCTTTACCATAGCGCGCTCTTGCGGTAGCGGGTTGTCGGTTGGTGTCTTCAGATAGGGGGACAACAATGCTGAACGACTCGCCGTAGGGAATATACTGTGGGGACCCGATACCTGAAATATCTAATTGGGTGAAAGTGAATCGCTCTGTTTGAGCCAGGGGCATCAGCCATCGTTTCAGCGAGTTGATTCCAGCTTCAGGCATGCAAACAAGCCCTGTTACAGACAATATGAAGAGAATCATTACCGCCAGTGTCCATTTACGGTGGCGAGCAGCAGGCAGAGCCATGGATAAGTTTCTTCCTGCAGCTTCTGCCGTAACGCTTTGCATCGCAGCTGCGCGAAGCTCCGGTGAAAGAGTTTCCACGGATTCATTCTGGCTTTGAAGTTCAACCGCGCCAAGCAGGCGGTCACCTAACCGAGGGAAACGGCGTGAGATGAGGCGAGCCAGTTGATTTTCACGACGGTGGCCATATACCCACCGATGAATCCAATAGGGTGCAAAGATTACAAATAATGAAATGCCACAGAGCAGAATTATGAGTCGGATTGCGCCTGAGGTTTCAAATAAACGATCGAACGCGAAGACCAAAAGAAAGGAGAACAGCAAACCAAAAAAACCAGCCAACATCGCCTCTGCAATTTTGATCTTCCATAATCGTTTCTTGAACTCTTCTAGCTGAGTGCTCAAACCAGCAGGGATTTGAATCTCTAGGTGATCGTTCTTATCTGGAAGCTGATCTTTCATGGTCTTTCTTTACTGCAGAGATGTGGGATGATTGATATTATCTTAATTTGACTTAAGAGAGTTGAAATGTGACGACGTATTTTTAGTTGGTGAAAATTTGTTGGCGACCAATGGCTGTATTGTGTTGTTATCTTTTCATAGACTCAATAACGAATCCAGAGCATTCTTAATTAGATAACGTTTCTCAACCCACCTATTTGTCCACGATTGGATGTTTAAATTATAATTTTTGTCGTTGCGTGATCAAGAATTACCTAACGGTTCGTGGTATCAGATCGTATGACAAGGCGAGGAATGGGCTTGCAATCTAGCCATTCCCGATTAAATCCCACCATACCTTGCGTGATTTAGGCACAGAACCCGCATTTACAGAAGCAGATTTGGGAATGCCGCTGCCGAAGACTCGGCACGCATGCTCGACATGCTTACCTTCTTGGGACTCAGTTCTAGGCTATGAAAAAAAATTAGCCAAAGTAATGCGAGCTCTGCAAGCAGGTTACCCACGTTTTGTTCTTCACCCAGCAACAGAGCGTCTGTTTAAAGTGGCGCAGTCATCGCTGGCAGAGAATGGTACGCGGGTCGTTGTTTTTCCCAGTAAAGAGTCCGCGCAGCGTGCTCAGCGATTTGTTGAAAAACGTACAGGATCTGCATCGCGCATTGCCAGTTTTGAGGGGCTACAAGCGCTGATTATCAGCGAAGACGATTACGCAGTGGCGATGGAATATTGGCGTTATACAGGTGAGGTGGTAAGTAGCCGTCAGGCGGAGCGTATTCTAGCCGGTAAAGATAGTAACAATCACAACACTGTAAGCTTGCGAAAGCGGCTTGCTAGGTTGGGTAACTATCGGCCAGAAAAAGTTTTCATTTATGAGAATGGAATGGCGGCTATGTATTCCATTTATCGCGCAGCAAACAAACTTTTGCCTGGACGTAAAACCCTGCAACTAGAATTTCCTTACGTTGATGCTATGAGGGTGCAGAGACATCTAGGTAATGGTTTAGTGTATCTTAACGAAGCGGTTGGAGAGTCTCTGGATGAGGCACTCAGCCGTATTGCTAAAGGAGAATTTTCAGCCGTTTTTTGTGAGGCTCCGAGTAATCCATTGATGAGAACGGTCGATATCCCTAGAGTTTCTCGAGCATGCCGTGATGGCGGTGTGCCCTTTGTGATAGACGATACCATTTGCTCCACTGCGAATGTCCGAGTTGACCAATATGCGGATGTTGTCGTATCAAGCCTAACTAAATGGATTTCAGGGAAAGGGGATGTGATGGCGGGACAAATCACGATATGTGATAAGTCTGCTTTTCTCAATGATTTGATGGAGTTTTATGGAATTGATTGTCCAGACGGCTGTCGCCTCTACGCGTCTGATGCGCGTATTTTAGCTCGCAATATTAGCGGTTTCTCCTCACGCATGAAAAAATGCAATGAAACAGCAGAGCTGGTTGCCGATTTCTTGAAAGCGCATCCTGCAATTGAAAATGTCTGGTATCCAAAGTTTACCACACCTGATACCTATGAGGCCATTCGCCGAGAGGGGGGAGGCTACGGGGGATTGATTTCTTTTGTTCTCAAAAATCGTAAGAAAACACCTCGTTTCTATGATGCACTGAGAATATCCAAAGGCCCGAGCTTAGGGACTGAATTTAGCCTTGCCTGCCCTTATACTATGCTCGCTCATTACGATGAAATGGAGTGGGTAGAGGGCTGTGGATTGGACAAATATCTGATTCGAATCTCGATAGGTATTGAGGATACCAATGATTTGCTGTCACGGATGTCTGAGGCACTCAAGTTGGCATAACTCCGTGGTGATCTAAGTTGCTGATATAGTTGCATGTGGCACATCTATTGCTCTGTCAATTGTGTGCTGGTCTCTACGTTAACCCGATACATTAGCAACATGCCCATCTTACCAAACAATTTGCTTGACAACACGGTGCAATTGCACAACCACTGTTCACGTCCTCGGGTAGTGGAAACATCTACCATTCGCCCCACGGATTTACTATTTCTACACTTTAACCAAAAAAACTGAATGGCTAGAAATAAAACAAAGCTTGCCTTGCGCGTTAACGAAGAGAATCCCAATCACCATCTCTGGAACAACCGTGGCGTGTGGTGGTGTCACCTCACTGTCCACAAGAACGACGCCACCTCCGAGAGGTTACGTTTTTCTCTTAAAACTCGCGACCTCGATAGTGCTCGCGACAGGCGCGATCGCATCCTGCGTGACATTGCAGAACACTACGAAATTGCTGCATAACACTGGTTTTGTTGGGATTGTTCCATTCATGGTGTCATCGATATTTTATCGCTTCTCATCAGATGATCACTTGCTAAGTTATCAACCTGTACATGGCACGTGAATACAAAATATCGTCAGGTGGTAGTTCTCGTCGGGGTAATTGTGGATCTTCCGGGATAGATTATGCCGCTGAACTAAACAGTCAGCAGTTTGCCGCCGTCAGCTCTGCTCCTGGGCCAGCTCTGGTCATAGCAGGAGCTGGTTCGGGCAAGACCCGCACACTCACTCATAGAGTTGCATACCTCTTGGACAAGGGTGTTGAACCAGCAAACATATTACTTCTCACTTTCACCAACAAGGCGGCTCGTGAGATGTTAGATCGCGTTGAGCTCCTTGTACCTCAAAACATAAGTGCTCTCTGGAGCGGCACTTTTCATAGTATCGGGAACAAGATACTGCGCCGACATGCCGATGTATTAGGGTTCACTCGATCATTTTCCATACTAGACCGCGATGATCAAAAGTCGCTGATGAATGAAACGATTCGCCAACTAAATATCAATACCGGTGGAAGAAGGTTTCCTAAAGCGGATTTATTGGCCTCTATTTTTAGTCTTTGTGAGAACACCTCTGAGCCGTTGGAGGAAATCCTTGAGTATAGATATCCACACCTTGAAGAATGGCTCGATGAAATCAAGAAACTAAGAAAACGCTACCGAAAAAGAAAACTCGATACCAACTCGATGGACTTCGATGATTTATTGGTGCTCACACTAAAGCTTTTGAAGGAGCACCAAGACTTACGCAACCTGTATCAGAGGAAATTTCTCCACGTGCTCGTGGATGAATACCAGGATACTAACAAGGTGCAGTGTGATCTCATAGACCTACTGGTTGGAGAGAAAAAGCATCTAATGGTGGTGGGCGATGACGCTCAGTCAATCTACTCATGGCGTGGTGCTGACATGGAAAACATCTTAAGTTTTCAAAAAAAATACCCAAGTGCCAAGGTGTTTAAAATTGAAACCAACTACCGTTCGGTGCCAGAGGTTCTCGAACTCTCCAATGCTGCGATTAGACCTAACAAAGTACAATTCGCTAAGGAGCTGCGGGCAGTGCGCGAGCCTGGGTCAATGGTTCCTGCCATGGTGGCTCTTGATGATCCTGCTGTGCAAGCTGAATTCATATCCGAGCGTATTGATGAGCTCATTGGTGAAGGTATCGAGCCTGAAGAAATTGCCGTGTTGTACCGTGCACACTACCAAAGCATGGAAATTCAGATGGAGATGACGCGGCGTGATTTACCGTTCCAAATAACCAGTGGATTAAGGTTTTTCGAACAAGCTCACATCAAAGATGTTTCAGCGATGATTCGTTTTGTGGTTAATGGTCGTGATGAAGTCAGCTTTAAACGAATGGTGCTACTCTTGCCTGGAATCGGCGCCCGAACAGCTGAAAACCTTTGGTCTGCATGGCGGCATTCTGCGGCTGGAAGCAGCAATCAAATTCCTGATTCATTTTCCAATACAATGCTCGGGTTCCGAGTGCCTGCGAAAGCGAAGTCGACCTGGGAGCAGCTTTGCCACACCCTAGATGAACTTGCCCCCGAGGGTGTCTTTGAGCGCCCTTCGAACATGATCTTTTCTATTATGGAAGGAGTTTACGAGGACTACATGCGAGGGTCGTTTGATAATTACGAAAACCGCAAACAGGACATAGAGCAATTAATGCAATATGGCGAAAATTACGATGACATCCTTGAGTTTTTGGCTCAACTGTCGCTGATGTCATCGGTTGATAATGAACCAGCTGGTGGTAATCAGGCGCAAAAGGATAAGACCAATGAGGGTGTGTTGCTATCGTCTATTCATCAAGCCAAGGGTCTGGAGTGGAAGGTGGTCTTTCTTGTCTGGCTAGCTGATGGAATGTTTCCAAACGGACGCGTTCTTGATTCCGGTGACGATGCCATGATTGAGGAAGAGCGTAGGCTGTTCTACGTAGCTGTAACTCGTGCTAAAGATCAGCTTTATCTGACCTATCCTCTAACGAACCCCAAGAGCTACACAGGTGAATACATGACTCGGCCGTCACGTTTTCTTGATGCAATCGACGGTTTGACCGAGGAATGGCAGGTTTCTGCATGGTAATACACAGAATTAGACATATTTATAACGCCTCTCTGAGGATCTCGATTATGCTTGTGTTATGATATATGTCTTGATATGCATCATATATCATTTTTTTTTATGAAAAGCAAGAATGCAAAAAGCTCTCCACCAAAACCTTTTAAGGCCAAGTTGAGGCACTATCACCGTTCTATCTTACCGCAGTTGCCCGCCAGTCAACAAAAAGCCTCGGAAAGCCTTTCAGATGATGATTTAGAAGTTCCCTCTATAGATCAGCCTAGTGAAGATTCTGATCTTTCGGCTAATTTGTCACCGCCTGACTCTATCAAGGAGTAACAGTAATACTACACTGTGCTCATTTGACCGATTTGGTTATATCGGGTTTGATCGCATAAATGGCGCACTGAGCTAAATTGTCGCACTCGTGCTGTTCTTGATTGTGACACTTTGTCGCTTTTTGAAATATCATTGGGATTCGATATTGTTTCCAATATATATAACAAGCTCATTATAAACGATTAAAGATTATTTTTTGCGGAGTGGCACGGAGAATGCATAGTGGTGTCGGAACATATATCTAATCAATACTCCAAGATATTTATCATTGTTTCAAGATTCAACACAACAGAAATAACAAAATCACCATGGCCAAAATATTAGGAATCGACCTCGGAACCACCAACTCCTGCATGGCAGTGATGGATGGTGGCGAACCACAAGTGCTCGAAAACTCAGAAGGAGCGCGCACAACACCATCAGTTGTCGCGTTTACTAAAAACGGCGAGCGTCTGGTTGGTCAAGCAGCCAAGCGCCAAGCCGTTACCAACCCCAAGAATACAGTCTTTTCTGCTAAACGTCTGATCGGACGTAAGTTTTCTGAGCTCAGTGATGACGATAAGCAGTTACCATACAAAGTCGTAGAAGCCGACAACGGCGACGCTCACATCGAAGTTGAGGATGGCGGTGAAACCAAAACTTATTCACCTCAGGAAATCTCTGCCATGATCCTCGGCAAGCTCAAGGCTGACGCTGAAGCGAAGCTGGGTGAAACCATCACTGAGGCAGTTATCACTGTTCCCGCATATTTTAACGACTCCCAGCGCAATGCCACTAAGGCATCTGGTGAGATTGCCGGGCTAAAAGTGCGCCGTATTATTAATGAGCCGACCGCGGCTTCACTCGCTTACGGGTTGGACAAAAAATCCGACGAGAAAATTGCTGTTTATGATCTAGGTGGAGGAACTTTCGACATCTCCGTGTTAGAAATTGGTGATGGCGTTTTTGAAGTTCTCGCAACAGACGGAGATACCCAACTCGGTGGTGATGACTGGGACAAGGCAATTATTAACTGGATCGTTGCCGAGTTCAAATCAGCTGAAGGCGTTGATCTATCAGGTCAACCTGATGCCCTTCAACGGATTAAAGAGGAAGCTGAAAAAGCCAAAATCGCACTCAGCTCCGCCCAAAGCTACGAGATCAACCTACCTTTTATCACGGCTGATCAGAATGGCCCCAAACACATTCAGGCCTCTCTTTCACGTAGCAAACTAGAGCAGGTTGCCGACAGCCTATTTGATCGCACCAAAAAACCAGTTCTCGACTGCCTCAAAGAAGCTGGGGTCTCCGCAAGCGAAATCGATGAACTGGTGCTCGTTGGTGGAATGACCCGTATGCCTAAGGTGCAGGAAATCGCTGGTGAACTTGCCGGCAAAGAGCCGCACAAGGGTGTCAACCCCGATGAGGTGGTCGCCATCGGTGCCTCAATCCAAGGTGGTGTGCTACAGGGTGACGTTAACGACGTGCTTCTGCTCGACGTAACACCTCTCAGTCTCTCCATCGAGACTATGGGTCAAATTGCAACACCAATGATCGAGCGCAACACAACGATTCCTGCTAAGAAGTCGCAGACGTTCTCTACCGCTGCTGATAACCAGCCGGCTGTCGATATCCGAATCTGTCAGGGCGAGCGTAAGATGTTTGCTGACAACAAGCTGTTAGGAAACTTCCAGCTCTCCGGTATCGATCCAGCACCGCGTGGCACCCCGCAAATCGAGGTTACTTTTGATATCGATGCCAATGGTATTCTGCACGTCTCCGCCAAGGATAAGAACTCTGGTAAAGAGCAGAAAATCTCTATTGAAGGTTCAAGTGGGCTATCAGATGAGGAAATCGAAAAAGCCAAACGCGACGCCGAAACCCACGCAGAGGAAGACAAGAAGCGCGCCGAAGTTATTGAGACCAAGAACAACGCCGAGAACCTTGTTAATCAGGTTGAAAAACAGATCGCTGAGCTTGGTGATCAGCTTCCAGATGAACTCAAATCCGGAATCGAAGTTAAAATCGAGGCCGTCAAGGAGGCACTCAAAGCAGATGACTCAGATCAGATCAAATCTAGCGTGACTGAGCTAGAGGCATCTCTACAAGAGCTTGCTCAAGCTGCTCAGGCAGCAGGCGGTGCAGGTGGTGCAGGTGGACCAATGCCTGATATGGGCGGAGAGGCTTCTGATGCAGGTGATGAAAAACCCGCAGAGCCAAAGCAAGCCAAAGGCAAAGTCGTCGATGCAGAAGTCGTCGAAGACTAACTCATTTCCAAAAGCCCTATACAACTCACTTGTTGCATGGGGCTTATTCTAACAAACCAAACAACAACAAAAACTAATACATTATGGCAACCATAACACCAATCGGACAGCGCGTCCTCGTGAAGCGCCTTGAAGCCGAAGCAGTCAGCGCTGGAGGCATCGTCCTTCCAGACACAGCACAAGAAAAACCCCAGGAAGCTGAGGTCGTATCCCTAGGAACCGGAGGAACAGACGAAGATGGCAAAGCCATCGAGTTTGCCGTCAAAGTGGGTGATACCGTTCTCATCTCTAAGTATGGCGGCACCGACGTCAAAGTTGACGGGGACGATCTGCTTATCCTCTCCGAGTCCGACATCCTCGGTATCGTGAGCTAACTTAAAATACAAAATCTTAAATCTTAAATCCTAAATATATTATGGCTAAACAACTACAATTCGACGAAGCCGCTCGCCAGGAACTCCTGCGTGGTGTGGAAAAGCTCGCTCGCGCCGTCAAAGCAACCCTAGGGCCTGCTGGACGTAACGTCATCATTGACAAACAATTCGGTTCCCCAACAGTCACCAAAGATGGTGTTTCTGTCGCCAAGGAAATCGAACTCGAGAGCCCCTACGAAAACATGGGCGCCCAGCTCATCCGTGAGGTATCCTCCAAAACATCTGACATCGCAGGTGACGGAACTACCACTGCTACTGTGCTAGCCGAAGCCATCTACAAAGAAGGACTTCGCAACGTTACTGCCGGCGCTAATCCTATCTCGCTCCAGCGTGGCATCATGAAGGCCTCCGAGGCCATCGTCGCTCAGCTGCACGAGATTTCCAATCCTGTTAATGACACCAAGGAGATCGCTCAGGTCGCTACTGTTTCCGCCAACTGGGACACAGAAATCGGTGGCATCATCGCTGAGGCTATGGACAAGGTAGGCAAAGACGGCACCATCACCGTTGAGGAAGCCAAAGGTATCGAAACTACTCTCGACGTTGTTGAGGGAATGCAGTTCGACAAAGGCTACCTCAGCCCCTACTTCGTGACCGATTCGGAGTCCATGGAAGCATCGCTCGATGACGCCCTGATTCTCATTAACGAGAAGAAGGTCAGCAACCTTAAAGACCTGTTGCCACTTCTGGAAAAAGCAGCCAAGACTGGCAAGCCATTACTCATCATTGCAGAGGATGTTGAAGGTGAAGCTCTTGCTGCTCTCGTGGTTAACAAACTCCGTGGCACACTCAACGTAGCTGCCGTTAAGGCTCCCGGGTTCGGTGATCGTCGTAAGGCAATGCTCGAAGACATCGCTATCCTCACAGGCGGTAAGGTCATCACTGAGGACCTCGGTATCAAGCTTGAGAACGTCGAGCTTGAAGACCTTGGTTCAGCCAAGCGTGTGACCATCACCAAAGATGCCACTACCATCGTTGAAGGTGAAGGTGGATCCGAGGCCATCACTGGCCGCGTGAACCAGATCCGTAAGCAGATCGACGAAACATCATCCGACTACGATCGTGAGAAGCTCCAGGAGCGTCTTGCCAAGCTCGCTGGCGGTGTTGCTGTTATCAATGTTGGTGCAGCTACTGAGACCGAGATGAAAGAGAAGAAGGCACGCGTCGAAGACGCCCTTCACGCTACCCGCGCTGCGGTTGAAGAAGGTATCGTCCCCGGTGGCGGAACTGCTCTCATCCGTGCGCAAGCTAACTTGGGTGACCTTGGCCTTACAGGCGACGAGGAAACAGGTGCTGGTATCGTTCAGCGCGCTGTGGAAGCACCCCTTCGTCAGCTCTCCGCTAACGCTGGTCTCGAAGGTGCCCTCATCGTTGAGCACGTCAAAAATGCCTCCGGCAGCGAAGGCTATAACGTCGCTACTGGCGAATACACCGACCTTATCAAGGACGGTGTGGTTGACCCAACTAAGGTCACACGTTCAGCACTGCAAAACGCAGCGTCTATTTCTGGACTCCTCCTCACCACCGAGTGTCTGATCACAGACCTCCCTGAGAAGGAAGCACCAGACGCAGGCGGTGGTCACGACCACGGCATGGGCGGAATGGGTGGCATGGGCGGCATGATGTAGTCTTGCTGCGAAAGGAAGTTCGAGGTTTTTAGACCCGGAATTTCAAACGCCAAAAATCACAAACCCCGGTTGCTTCTGGCAGCCGGGGTTTTTTTATTTTTCTTATCGTATAGCGAATATCGGGACGACCAGGATGAGAGATATCAAAATGGCGTGAAGACGGCTGGCTATAAGTAAGGAGATGTCGGTTTATCAATCAATTAGCAGGTAGCTAGCTCAAGGCTAGGATACACTTCTTCAGATACGGGAAAGGCCAAGCCGGTATCAAGAAGCACCAAAACTAAATCAGCTCCATCAATATGAAAATCTTAGCGTTCCACCAAAGCAGGTTGTCTAACTGAAGTACGACACACCTGCTTTAAACAGCGGCTGATGTTTGTTGCCTGGTATGTTTTTGGCAATGTGGGTGCCGCGTCGCTCGGTGTGGCCCATTTTGCCAAGGACTTTGCCGCAGGGTGAGGTGATGCCCTCGATGGCGTAGAGTGATCCGTTTGGATTGTAGCGGATGTCCATGCTCGGGTGACCTTCTAGGTTGGTGTATTGCGTGGCAATTTGACCGTTGGCGGCTAGTTGTCTGATTTCTTCTTCGCTAGCGTAGAATTTACCCTCACCGTGTGAGAAGGGAACATTATGCAGGTCATCCACCTGACAATTGGCAAGCCAAGGAGAGAGATTCGATGCAATACGCGTGGTTGCATAACATGCAACGTGGCGACCGATGTCGTTGAATGTAAGGGTCGGCTGATCGGATCCATAGGCTGGCGCTTCTTTTTGGTCGCCCGCAAATAGTTCCCGCACTTCGCCATAGGGGACCAGGCCCGTTTTGACGAGTGCCTGGAAGCCGTTACAAATACCAAGGATTAGCCCGTCGCGGTTTTTGATAAGATCCATCACAGCATCGGAAATACGTGGGTTTCGCAATACCGTGGCGATGAACTTACCTGAGCCATCAGGCTCGTCACCGGCAGAGAATCCACCGGGGAGCATAAGGATTTGTGATTCTGAAATTTGATTGGCAAGCTTTTTGAGCGATTCCTCGATGTGTTCTGGGCTGAGGTTTCTAAATACAAGCGTTTCTGTTTCAGCTCCTGCCTCACGAAATGCCCGTGCGGTGTCGTATTCACAGTTGGTTCCTGGAAATGTCGGGATAACTACCTTTGGACTTATTGGTGTATTATGTTTTTCAATACGTGCTTTTCGCGTATGAGAAAAAGTATCTAGTTCTCTGTGCGCAGGTTCTTGTCGGACTGGATATGTTGATTCAAGAGGGCTCATCCAGGAATCACATAAAGCGGATAGCTCATGGGCTTCACCATTGGCGATAATAGATGGCTCCTCGGCAGTCGTCCCTATTACTGTAGCTCCCAGGGCTTCGGGTAAATCACCCGAAGCCTCAATCAGAAAAGAAACATATCGCTCCTTGAACAGGTCAAGTGCTGTTTCCAGTTTTGCGCCTATCATATTTCCGAATGCCATTTTGGAAATACCCGCAGCAATGCCTCCTTCGGCAAGCGAGTGGATGGAGAGAATATTGCCAGCCTCGTTTTCTGAATAAAGAAGATCGGCAACTTGCAATAACGCCTTGAAGTCAGGCATATGTTGATCGTCGCGCTCAATCTGAATGAAGTAAATGTTAGAGCCTGCCTGTTTGAATTCAGGCGATAGCGCGAGCTGAGTTTTACCCGGGGCGACGGCGAAAGAAACTAGGGTAGGGGGTACATCGATGTCATTGAATGATCCAGACATCGAATCCTTGCCACCGATAGCGCCAAGGCGTAGTTCGCGTTGGGCGCGGAAAGCACCTAACAGGGCGGCGAAAGGTTTACCCCAGCGCGCAGGATCGTCGCCGAGTTTCTCAAAGTATTCCTGAAGTGTTAGCCGGATATCGGATAGTCGTGCACCTGAAGCAACAACGCGACAGACGGATTCGGTGACTGCGTAGAGAGCGCCGTGGAAAGGTGACCAAGTGGCGATGTGAGGATTGAACCCCCAAGCCATGTGCGTGCATGTCGTTGTTTCACCTTGGAGTAGTGGGATCTTTGCCACCATAGCATCCGTCGGGGTAAGTTGGTGTTTGCCGCCAAAGGGGTTAAGCACAGAACCGGCACCAATCGACGAATCGAACATCTCACCGAGGCCTTTTTGAGAGGCAGTATTGAGATCTGACAGAGTAGACTCAAAAGACCGATCTGCTGTGGTTGGAGATGACGGAAAAGAAGCGCTCGGCGCTGCTACCTTGATTTGGGTCGACTGCGTGGTGCCATTTGTATCGAGAAATGCGCGGGAGAAGTTGACGATTGCCTTGCCGCGCCACTTGATGATGAGGCGGCCGCTATCGGTGACGTTGGCGACGTGAGAGCACTCGAGGTTTTCTTTATCGCACTCAGCGGTTAGATAATCGATCTCACATGGATCAACGCAAATGGCCATACGTTCCTGGGATTCGGAAATGGCAAGTTCCGTGCCATCAAGGCCGTCGTATTTTTTTAATACGGTATCTAGATCGATATCGAGACTATCTGCGATTTCACCAATTGCAACTGAGACACCTCCGGCGCCAAAGTCGTTGCAAACTTTTATTTTCCGAGCAAATTCTGGATTGCGGAAAAGTCGCTGCACTTTGCGCTCTGTGGGCGGGTTGCCTTTTTGCACTTCGGCGGAGTTGTCGAGAGCAGTGTCCGTGTGTTCTTTGGAGGAGCCTGTGGCACCACCGACCCCGTCACGACCGGTTCGACCGCCAATGAGAAGGATGACGTCACCTGCAGCGGGTGATCCGCGAAAGACGTTCTCTTTGGGGGCTGCTGCGACCACTGCTCCGATCTCCATGCGCTTTGCAACGTAGTTCGGGTGATAGACCTCAGCTACCTGACCGGTAGCTAGTCCGATTTGGTTTCCGTATGAGGAGTATCCGTGGGCGGCTTCTCTACAGATTTTACGTTGCGGCAGCTTACCGGCGAGAGTTTCAGCGAATGGTGTGCGCGGATCCGCAGCACCAGTAACACGCATCGCTTGGTAAACGTAGGACCTCCCTGATAGGGGGTCACGAATACAGCCGCCCAGGCAAGTAGCGGCGCCGCCGAAGGGCTCAATCTCCGTCGGATGGTTGTGGGTTTCGTTTTTAAACATCACAAGCCAATCTTCATTCTCACCATCTACATCTACGGGTACGACAATTGAGGCAGCATTGATCTCCTCTGAGATCTCCACATTATCGAGCTCACCGGTTTTACGTAATTCTTTCATCGCGATTAACGCGATGTCCATTAATGTTTCGGGACGTTCGGTATTGGCGCCGTAAACTTCGCGTCGTGTTGCCTGATACTGGGCATAGGTTTCTGCGATCACGTCATCTTTCTCAAATTCAACTGAATCAATTTTGGTGGCAAATGTGGTGTGACGACAATGATCCGACCAATAAGTGTCGAGCATTTTAATCTCGGTAATGGTCGGGTTGCGGCGTTCTTCGTCACGAAAGTAAGCTTGTGTAAAAACAAGATCCTCAAGCGACATTGCAAGGCCTAGGGAATCACGTCTTTTTGTCAGGCGGCTTTCATCATCGACTATGAAATCACTCAGTATTTCGACATCTTCGGGGGCATCTGAAGGTGTGTCGAGCGTCGAGGGAATATCCATTGATGCCTCACGTGAATCGACTGCGTTGATCGTGTAGTTTTTGACCGCTTCGAGTTCCTCCAGTGTAATAGAGCCCTCCAAGATGATGACGTGGGCACTTGAGACCTGCAGTTTGTTGCTTTGGAATAGAATTTGGATGCACTGAGCTGCGGAATCGGCGCGTTGGTCATATTGGCCGGGAAGATACTCAACAGCAAATGCGCACTCATCATCTGCGAGCACTAGGCTGTCATGTATGATGTCTACTTGTGGTTCCGATAGGATTAGTCGTGCGGCATCGGTAAACTCATCGTCACTTAACCCCTCCACATCATAGCGCTGAACAACCCTGACATTTTCGAGCTGGTGGAGGTTTAAATACTCGCGGAGGTCATGAAGGAGCTCGCGGGCTTGGGCATTGAATTCAGGTTGTTTCTCGACGAATACGCGGTTCATAATAGCGTGTAGCAGGTGCTGGCGAGCAGCATATTAGGTAATGCAGGCGAGGGAGCAAGAGCAATGCTACATCGGCGGGAGAAAGTTTGCAGGGTGCAGGGATTCCAACTGACAATTTTCTACTATCCTAGCTATTCCAGATGTTTGTGGAGTAATGATGAATGGTTAATTTATGGTGCCAGTATTAGGTTCTTGCAGGATTTTAAAATACGGCTGTGATGTGGTGCACTAAATCCTAACGATAGTTTTTTTAGAAAATGTTGGCGAAATCTAGATACCCCTCTATAATGGATTCGCACTATCTGATTTTTTCCTTTGGATAGAGCCACACAAACTATACTACTAATCAGATGAAAAACGTTATCAAAAATATGTCATTCCTTCCTGTTGTTGCTCTCAGTGCTTTGGCTTTGAGCTCGTGCTGCATCACGAAGTCAGATTCTTGTTCAACAAGCTCATGTAACAGTAAGAAATCCTGCAAGTCAGCGAGCGCTACGTCATGTTGCGCAAAAAAAGGGGGTGAAACTTCTTGCTGCGCAAAGCCATAACACTTTGGCTCCATCAATCACTCCGGTGCTCCCCACGGGGCATCGGATTTTTTTTTACCTGCGTGTGATAGATTTTTCTTTTCATCATCAGAGCCACACGTGATGAACGAGCAAGCATATGGTGCATACAGTATATCAGTTTGATGACCTGGGTTCTATTCAGGCGCCTCTCCACCTCGCGCTCGGGGTGTTCGATGGTGTCCATATCGGACACCAAGCAGTAATCCAATCTGCTGTGGATGCAGCATCTTTAGATGCTGGAGTGGCTGGTGTGCTGACATTTGACCCTCACCCTATTCAATTGCTCGCTCCAAGTGTTGCCCCGCAGCGTATTCTTGCTTCATTGGATCATAAAAGAGATTTGCTTGCCGAGTTTGGTGTCGAACTACTTGTTGTTATTCCGTTCACCCGTGAATTTGCTGAGAGGGATGCGCATGATTTTCTTGCCTCGATAGTATCGAATACAACCCAGTTGAGCTCGCTTTCAATAGGAGAAGACTGGAGGTTTGGTAAAGATCGTAGAGGTGACACCCAATTACTCCAAGAATTTGGAGAGAAGCACGAGGTAAAGATAAGCTCTCTGCCGCCGGTGATGCTGGAAGGTGAACGTGTTAGCAGTACCCGTATTAGACAAGCAATTCGTGATGGCAACCTGGAGGCGGCAAGTTCTATGCTTGGGCGCCCATACACTGTGCTCGGCACTGTCATTGAAGGTGAGAAAACCGGCAGGACCCTTGGGCACCCGACAGCCAATCTTAAAGTTTACAACGAGCAGCTTCCTTGTAATGGAGTCTGGGCAGTAAACTGTGTAATAGGTGATGGAGAAACCCACTTAGGGGCGGCAAATTTGGGTGTAAGGCCAAGTATTGATGGGTCAGATAAGAAAAGACTACTGGAGGTTCATTTGATCGACTTTGAGGGTGACATATATGGCCAAGACATGGAGGTGACATTTCTACAATTAATCCGCAATGAGCAAAAATTCGAATCACTAGATGCACTCAAAGATCAAATTACTAAAGATGTCTCATTTTGCAAAAAACTAAGAAACTCCTGAGAAATATATCTTTGGTGTCGTTATCGGTTTGACCAAATGAGTCGGCTGTGACTAGACGGGGGTGACTTATTTTTTTATCACTATGAAACCACCAATTACAATCTCCGTTACAGGCGCAGCTGGACAAATCGGCTATGCTCTACTCTTCCGAATAGCATCAGGATCCATGTTTGGTCCAGATCAACCCGTTAATCTTCGACTACTTGAAATTGAACCAGGTATGAAGGCTCTTCAGGGGGTTATTATGGAGCTCGAAGACTGTGCCTTCCCTTTACTCAATGAAGTAACTGCGACCAGCGATCTAGATGTAGGGTTCAGTGGTGCCAATTGGGCATTATTGGTGGGGTCCGTGCCACGTGGCCCAGGAATGGAGCGGGGAGATTTGCTCAAGGTCAATGGAGGTATCTTCACGGGTCAAGGCAAAGCTATTGCTGCTAATGCCGCTGACGATATTCGTGTTCTTGTTGTTGGCAACCCGTGCAACACGAACGCGCTCATTGCTATGAATAATGCTAGCGGTATTCCTAACGACCGTTTCTTTGCCATGACACGGCTTGACGAGAATCGTGCTAAATCTCAGCTTGCTGATAAGGCGGGTGTGCATAACAGCGACGTCACCAATTTATGTATTTGGGGCAATCATTCCGCCACTCAATATCCTGACTATACCAACGCTAAAATCAACGGTCAGCCAGTTCCCTCTGTCATTTCTGATGCTGATTGGCTTCAAGGTGAGTTTATCCAAACTGTTCAGCAACGTGGAGCCGCAATCATCGAAGCGCGCGGAGCATCGTCAGCAGCCTCTGCAGCCAATGGAGTGGTCGATACCGTACGTAGCCTGACAACACCGACGGCGGATGGTGATTGGACCAGCGTTGCAGTCTGTTCAGACGGTTCTTATGGTATTGATGCAGGATTAATTGCTTCCATGCCGATCAAGGTGGATGCCGATGGCCGTTGGGACGTTGTGCCGGGTGTCGAACTTGACGAGTTTTCTCGTGAGAAAGTTGATGCTACCGTGCAAGAGCTCCGTGACGAGCGTGAGGCTGTAGCCGATTTGCTTTAAGTAGCTAACAGTTTCAATACGGGCTTCATCTGATGGTGAGGCCCGTTTTTTTATGTCTGAATACTAATTATATCCACTGGGCACCCCTCCACGGCTTGCTCAAGATCATTTAGATCTTCATCGAATCCATCGGCGATTTGAAACACACCCTGTTGAGATGAGCTGAGTAATTGGGCTAGTCCATCCTCATCCATATGAAAATATTGAGGAGCAACATCCGCACACAGTTTGCAACCAATGCACTCAGGCTTTTTATGACGGATTTTGATCATTCCTAAACCTTATGCGTCCTCGACTTTGAAAAGTTTGTCATTAGTGCGTATCTTACCATCAACCTTAAGCGTCAACGTCTGCCCGTTAACACACACATCTGATTCAATCATATCGCCATTTTCCTGAAGAACTCGCATTTCCTCGACCTTGCCCTCAATGACACCTGTCGTGTCACCTATAACGAGAATGTCATCTCCTAAACTTAGTTTGGTTGCCGATGATTTAATTTCGATCACTCCA
>DPWT01000274.1 GCA_003527555.1 Verrucomicrobiales bacterium
TCATCTTATTTCTCTTCGCATCTATGTTTGTTTACCCAAAAACATACGACGTTCTCGTTATAGGCGCAGGCCATGCAGGTGTGGAGGCTGCTCTTGCCGCGTCTAGACTTGGCTGTCAAGTTGCTGTGCTTACTCAAAATTTGGATACTATTGGTGCTATGTCTTGCAACCCAGCTATTGGCGGTCTGGCAAAAGGCCACATAGTGCGCGAGATTGATGCCCTAGGTGGAGTAATGGCCCTCAATACTGATGCCACAGGAATTCAATTTCGTATGCTTAATGCAGGAAAAGGGCCATCAGTTCGCGCTCCTCGTGCTCAATGTGATAAGAAAGCTTACCAATTTCGCATCAAACACACTCTAGAATCCGAACCGTTCATTGACATTCACCAAGTAAATGTCGCGGAGTTATTAGTTGAAGATGATACTATCACAGGGGTTACTACATCACTTCAGATGCAGATTAACGCTCGTTCAGTAGTTCTCTCGGCTGGCACTTTCATGCGCGGATTGATGCATGTTGGACTTAAAAATGAAATCGGTGGACGCATGGGTGACGCTACTTCTACCGTTTCTGACTCATTACATGCGTTAGGGTTCCACGTGGAACGTTTTAAGACAGGCACTCCTTGCCGGATCAACGGTAAGTCTATTGATTTTTCTAAAACCGAAGTTCAAGAGGGCGATACGCCCCCACCCTTTTTCTCTTACATGGCTGATACCATTATTCGTAAGCCTGCTGACGTCCATACGCTAAATGGTCATTTGCAACCGAGCGACGCACATTCTGATGGCCAACCAGAGTTCCACGTGGAACAAGTCCCCTGTCATATCACATGGACTAACCCGAAAACCCACAAAATCATTCGTGATAACCTTGATAAGTCACCAATGTATTGCGGTAAAATAGAAGGCCCCGGCCCGCGCTACTGCCCATCTATTGAAGACAAAGTGGTGAAATTTGCCGATAAGGATAGACACCAAGTATTTCTTGAACCAGAGGGGCGACATACGCACGAGTATTATATCAATGGTGTTTCGACGTCGATGCCATACGAAGTCCAACTCGACTTTATACAATCGATTCCTGGGCTTGAGAGAGCACAAATCATCCGTCCAGGATATGCGGTTGAGTATGACTATTGTCCCCCTACCCAACTCTCACCCACATTAGAAACTAAGCGTGTTTCTGGTCTCTATTTTGCTGGGCAAATTAATGGCACATCCGGATACGAAGAAGCTGCCGCTCAAGGCTTGATGGCGGGCAGCAATGCTGCTCTTAAGGTGCTAGAGAAACCCGAATTTATCCTACGCCGTAACCAAGCATATATAGGTGTAATGATTGATGATTTAGTCACCAAAGGCACAAATGAGCCCTACAGAATGTTCACCTCGCGTGCCGAATACAGGTTATTACTTCGCCAGGATAATGCAGATTTACGTCTCACTCCTCTCGCGATTGAAAACGGATTAGTTATGGGTCTGCGGGCAGAACGAACAGCTCAGAAAATATCTGGCTTGATCAAAGCAAAAGGACTGATTCCCACCATTTCTCACGATGGCGTTAAGCTCGACCACTGGTTCCGGCGGTCAGAAAATTCCTATACCACCCTACCCTCTGATGTAATCGATCAGGTGCCTACCGATCTTTGGCCGCTACTCGAAACCGATTTCAAATACGCTGGTCACATCGATCGTCAACAACAACAAATTGAGAAACTTCAGCGGATGGAAGACAAACGTATCCCAGAGAGTTTCAATTACAACAAGGTTACCGGCCTCAAAGCTGAGGCACGTCAACATCTGACAGAGATTCGACCAACCAGTATAGGTCAAGCATCACGAATTTCGGGAATCACGCCAGCTGACATTGCGATACTTGCGATTGCTCTACGAAAATAGATAAATTGACTATTTGAACTATATATTGGGGTGATTTGCTTTAAATACCCCAAGATGTGCTCAAAATACTGTGTTTTCCGTGTTGCGCCACAACCTACTCTTGGTGAGTAAGTTACAGTGTTTATGTGAGTATTTTAAGGCCCTGAGAATGGCACGAAATCCCCTGCCCTGTGTGCTGGTTCAGTCCATAGGATTCTCAAGCAACAAAAAAACCGTGTTGTTTCTCCAAATTCATGATGTCTTTGGTCATGCACAAATTCATAATCTTAACAGGATTGTCTGCTTTACTTTTAACACCATGCAAAAGTGAAAAGCTTACCGAATCGGAAAAGTGGAATGTGTCATCCCCTGCCCCAGAAATTGCCGAGTCGATTGTAAAAAAGACCTCGGACCCCATCGAGCTACTGAGCACTCATCTTTCCCTCACCCCCTCAAATCAAATTAATCTATCTGAGCAAAAATTTGCCAAAACTCCACTGACTGAGAATCAGGCGGAAAAAGCGACCCAAATGATACTCGCAAGTCGTCTCGCTAACTTACGTGTACAACGTAAACAGGAATTTGAGGAAAAAGTCGTCAAACATGGTAGCAAAACGATGCGGTATGAATTCAAGACCTATGGTGATGTTCCGAAAGGCGGTCACTCGCTCTATATTTCCATGCATGGCGGTGGCGGCGCACCAGCCCGTGTCAATGATCAGCAATGGAGAAATCAGATCAAGCTCTACCGTCCGAAGGAAGGAATCTATGTGGCACCCCGAGCTCCGACAAATACCTGGAACCTTTGGCATCAGAGTCATATTGACCCGATGTTTGACCAGCTGATTGCTGATTTCATCACTTTCAAGCAAATCAATCCGAATCGCGTCTACATCATGGGATACTCTGCGGGTGGTGATGGAACTTACCAGCTGGCACCCAGAATGGCTGACCGATGGGCGGGAGCTGCCATGATGGCGGGACACCCGGGTGACGCAAAAACTTGGAATTTGAGAAATCTAGCCTTCATCATCCAATGCGGCGGCAAGGACCATGCCTATGATCGTGCCAAACTATGTGCTAAGTGGGGTAAGAAACTTGACCAACTTGCAAAACAAGACCCCGGTGGCTACTCACACAAAGCTATCATCTATCCAAAATACGGGCATTGGATGAATCTAGAATGTAAGCAAGCTGTTCCGTGGATGGCAAAACATACTCGTAATCCGTGGCCCAAAAAACTTCACTGGTATCAAGATAATGTCACCCAAACCCGATTTCACTGGTTGTCTAACAGACAAGCAAAACCCAAACAGCTTATTACTGCTGAGGTAAGAGAAAATACGATTACTTTAAACAATCCAGCAGCTGCTATAGAACATTCTTCATCAAAGAGGGTGGGGGACTTCACACCAATAGGGGTAATCACTTTACGGCTATCAGACAAATTGTTAGATTTGAACAAAGTCATTATTGTTAAAAACAATTTAGGAAAAGTCATGTTAGAAAAAAAGGTTCAACGTAATATCCTGTCGATTTACGAATCTA
>DPWT01000056.1 GCA_003527555.1 Verrucomicrobiales bacterium
TGAAGAAGTTATTTTTCATTATCATGAATGGTAATCGCTGTCAGCCATGGAATCAAAAATACATCGGTGCTTGATCGTGTGGCATGAATAGCTCACTACTCTACATGATGATTAACGTAGTGCTTGTTACGCCTGAAATTCCCCATAATACTGGCGCAGCTGGAAGACTTTGCTTGGCTACAGGAGCTCGCCTCCATCTCGTAAAACCACTTGGGTTCTCGCTCGATGATAAGCAGGTTCGACGCGTCGGACTAGATTACTGGAAAGACGTCGATCTTAAGGTTTGGAATAGCTGGGAGGCGTTTGATGCAGGCACGTTTGGTGCGAAGAAATATTATTGTACTACCAAGACAACTAAGCCTCATTGGGAGGTTAATTTTTGTGATGGTGATTACCTTGTGTTCGGTTGTGAAACCAAGGGGTTGCCGGAACAACTCTTAGAAAAAAATAACGAGCATTTGCTGACAATACCCATGCTGAAAAACAGCACACGCAGCCTGAATCTATCTACCTCTGTGGGGATTGTTCTATATGAGTCTATTAGGCAAGTTGGTTTGGTCAGCCAAGCATAACACCTAATCTATGGACTCCACTTTTTCAAACACTGGTGTTGGGTCGTCTTTATCCGTAACAAAGAATGAGCCGACATCTTTTGAGGTGATAAACAGGAACAGACCGAAGATCATAAGCACAAATGCAGTTTGAACTACCTCCAATATCTTAGCGTGAACTGGCCGGCCGGCAATAATTTCAAGCAGGGATAAGGTAATGTGCCCGCCGTCTAAGACGGGGAAGGGGAGCATATTTAAGATCGCCAGATTGATGTTGAATAATACCGTAAAAGCAAGCGCAAGCTTCCAACCATTCGGCGATGTTAACATCTGAAAGTAACCTTTACCAATACCGATGGGTCCAGCGAGGTGTTGCACGCCGACGTCAGATTTACTGGAAATAACTTTGGTAATAGTGGTGTACATCATACCGGCACTCTGCTTTATCTGTTCAGTTGGTGTAGGATAGAGGATGGTAGATTTGACAAGATTAGGATCACCTCCGGGAAGGATACCAAATTTTGGTGTATCTTTAAGTTTTTCGGGTGAAAGGGGTTTGCGGGCTGTTAAGGTAAAGGTCTTTTCAACACCATCACGTTTGACAATTAATGTTGCTGGTTTGCCAGATTTCTCTGCATCCACGATGTGTTGAAATGTATAGGCTTTCTTGCCGTTGACACTCAGAATTTCATCCCGCTCCATAATGCCAGCTAATGCCGCCGGGCTATTTTCTAACACTTTTCCAACATAAGTGCTTGAGCCCATCATAATTCCTACTTGGCGCATGGCGCGTCGGTCATACCATGCACTTTCCGGTATGTTGTAGCCGCTTTTTACGGTGATAGGCTCGTCAACACCATAGCGTTTTACGGTGAAAGTGATTATTTCACCTTCACTGAGCATGATGTTTTCACGGACCCCGGTATCCGTATCACCCATCCAGCGATCCACCGCTACGCCATTTACGGCGAGAATCTTGTCGCCTTCTGCAAACGCGGGTTCTGCATTGGCGGCAGGCTTCGAGTCGTCGACGTATCCTATAATGGTGCTATCCAGTTTGAAAGATGGTTTGCCAGCCCCCCAAACAGCAAAGGCAGTCAGCACGGCCAGCAAAAATGAAAATAGAGGGCCCGCGAAGGCAACAATAATTTTGTCGATAGGCTTAGCGGGCGGCAGTGGTTTATCGCTATGGTTTTCACCTTCAATGGCTTCCATGGGGGCCATTTGGGGAAGCGCTACGAAGCCACCAAAAGGAATCCATCCGAGCCCGTATTGCACGCCATTGTGGGTTTTTTTCCAAATCGGCTTGCCGAACCAGATTTGGAATCGCTCTACTTCGAGTCCGCGCCAGCGTGCAGCAAGAAAATGCCCCAGTTCGTGAACAAAGATGATGATGTTGAAAATGATGACAACTACGAAAATAACGAGAAGCGCGGTAAGGAAATCTGCCATGATGTGTGTGGTTATTCTAGGGGTTTGATAGTTGGGAATGTAGTTGCTTTCTGCTCACTGGCAAGCGCTGGATGTGTTCTCATTCCGGACATGATGAAATTGTGTGTTGCAATTGCGCAGTGCTTCAGGGCACCATGTGGGTATGACAAAATCAATCTATATAATCATTCTGGTCGCTGGCGCTCTTGGCTTAAGTTCCTGTAATACTTTTATAGGACTTGGCCGCGATGTTCAGAGCCTAGGCGGCACGATGGTGAACGCGGGCAACAAGAGAGGAGGACAAGCAGTGGAAGCTCCGGCACAAACACTGCCACCACAGTAGTAGTGGCATCAGTTAGGTGATTATTCGTGAGGGTGTGATTATTCTTCACGCACTGGTGAGATAGTGATATGTAGCGTAGATTTTCCGCGCTGAATTATAAGTTCTGTATTCTGTACAGATGCAGATGCCGCGAGGCGCGTAAGAAAATCCTCAGCTGTGGTAACACGCACGCCATTAATGGCGTGTATAATATCTCCCATGAGCAGTTTGCCCCTAAGATTGCTGTCAGGGTTTACTCGTGTAATGACTACCCCATATCTGCGGGTTGAGCTATCCAACTTTGTAGAGTTGCTTACAACAATGCCTATAGCTCTTAGAACTGCCTGAGTATTGAGCCGTTTTTGCACTTTGTCCTCCTCAGTTTCTAAGGTTTCGTTGTTGAAATCTTCCATCTCGCCTATTGTTGCTGTTAGGTTGTGTTTGACTCCAGCGCGCCAAATATCGATGGCGACGTCGGCACCTACCTTGCTCTGCTGAATCAAGAAGATCAGGCGTCTCATGCTGGGTATTTTTTTCCCTTGGTAGCGGATAACGATATCATCTTTTTTTAAACCAGCCTGCATGGCTGGAGAATTTGGAACAATCGCGGTGACTCGTGCGCCTGCGCGTTCATTATAGCCAAACTCCTTACGCGTCATGGGATCGAGGTCTTCCATAGCCATGCCGAGAAAACCTCTCACTGGGCGACCACGATCTAAGATATCTTTCATGGTCTTAAAGGCGGCATTGGATGGAATGGCGAAGCCGATACCTTGGAAGCTAGGGCTGTCACGGTTCGTCGAGTAAATGCGCGAGTTGATACCAACAATTTCTCCTAGAATATTAATCAACGGTCCACCAGAGTTGCCTGGATTGATTGCAGCTGAAGTCTGTAGGAGATCTACCTGACTATCTGAAAACGGTCGCTTCTTCGCAGAGATTTTTCCTTCCGTTACAGAGGTTCCAAGGCCGAACGGACTACCGATTGCGAAGACGGTGTTACCTACTTCAATTTTGGAAGACTCACCAAATTTTAAAGGGATGAATGGGCCCTTGCTATCGATCTTCAGCACGGCGATATCTACAGCTGGATCAGTGCCTATCACCCGTGCAGAGTGAATTGAGCCATCATGCATGGTTAATCGGATACGCGGTGTGCCTTGAATAACGTGATGATTTGTTAACACGTGTCCTTCCTCGGTAACGATGACACCTGAGCCTTGACCTTGCACGGCGCGTGGCTGCACCCAAGTGCGGCCGTAGAGGTCACGGATACGCTCCCGCCTAATGCCCGTGGTGTCGATACTGACGACGGAGGGCACAACGGCCCTGACGAGGGCTGCGCTCTCTGCATTGATAGCGGCAAGCACCTCGACATCTTTAAGATTCATCGACGGCTTGTTCCGCAGAGTGTGTTGGTGACTTTCAAATCCGTTTTCGGACGCGCTGCTTGGCAGAATATCCATCAGGCTATCACCACCTTGAATCTTGCGCACCACGAAGACTACAAAAAAGGCGAAGCAAAAGACTGCTAACAGAACTAGGAGGCGGCGAAATCCGTCATTCATTGAATTTGGTCATGTAGAGGGTTGATGTATTGTTGTGGTATTGGTCTATCTTACGCCCTGAAGCGGTGTGTAAATATTGTTATGGTAATCAGAGGGTCATTTCTTCTACTATTTTTGGATCTTCCATGATCTTCTTTTTTGCTTTGATGGCATTGCGGAACAAATTACCAATACGTTTACTAAAGTCTTTAAGCTCTTCACCCTCAGATTTGCCATTTCGAATAGCAGTGACCAGAATCATGGATTCTTTGAGATAGGGTAAAACGCGGCTATCGATCATATCTTGGATTTCATTCAGGTGCTCGACAGATTCTTTGGCAGACTGGCTACTGCCCTCGTCGAGCCCGCGCCCAAATGCTGCCAGCTCCATATTGATTTCATCAAATGAACCGCGCAAAGATAAGGTTCTAACGTGCTTACCATTGGCAAAATCCAGCAGTACCTTGGCGCAAAGATGGTTTGGTGATTTCTCAAGAACGGCCTTGAGTTTTTTCTTAACCTCTGGGTGCTTCAAGCTATCTTTGCCTTTTTCGCTAACTAGATTTGCAACTTGCTCATAGATAGCGATGGAGTCAATGAGCTCAGACGCCTTCTTCATGCGGGAGAGATTGTGAGCCTCCTCAAAATTTTTCTGAGTGAAGACATTGATCTTTAGTAGTGAGCCTATGCCATCTAGTAAAAAGGAATCCCAAACACCTTTGGCATTGGCGAGAGGAATACCAACAATCGTGCAGTCTTTGTTGATTGCGCCTCTAATTTTTCCCGCAACGCCACCAATGACTCCGGTTTGACCGTCGGCGCTCATAGTACCTGTGCATGCGTATTTGGGATCAATCTTATCGCCAGTAAATAAAGAGTCGATTTCCAGAGCGAATGCAGTTCCAGCAGACGGTCCGTCTACAAGGCCATTTTTATCACCCAGTGTGATGTCTACTAGGTAACCTGTTGGAACTATCGTTTTGTTGTGGCGCACGCGCATGAACTTGATGATGTCCTCAAGTGAACCAGCCATCATTTTGCCTACATTTTGATCAAACTTGAAGAGCAGGTCCTCTTGGTCTTCTTCTTCCAAGGCGGTGATGATCACTGCGTTGGCTGCTCCTGCATGTTTTCCGTTGGGTAATTGGCGCACGGAGAGGCCAATGATACGTGACTGTTTAAGTGCAAATTCCTTAGCGTCGCCACCCGGCATTAAGCGCTCTACTTTGGTGAATTTATTTCTGGAGCCGTAAGGTGATGTATTATGGGAGATGGGAGATTTGAGTATTCCTTTCCAGCTTACTTTGTATCCGTTTCCCTTTAAGCTGGAGGCTAGCTCCTTCAATTTTGCGGTGTTTTTCCCTTCGGGATCGAACATCAGAGCGATGTCTACGCAGTATGCAGCGCATTTCAGATTGGAGGTGTTGTCTTTCTTTCGCATCAGTGCACGGACCCCTGAATACAGCCGGCGTGCCGATTTCTCTATGGCAGCATTTTCTTCTCTGAGTGATTTCCCAGATTCTTTTAGCTGTTCTAGAATATCCTTAACCTTGCTGTTGTCTTTATCGATTCGGGCCGCAATGGCGAGCGCATATGACCGAGTGTTGAATTCTACGTTATTATCCTCCTTGTTAAAATCGCGTGCCACACTGACGAGAGCGCCGACCAGCCCTGCACGATCAAATTTATTTAATTTGATATCCGAAGCGGCAAAAAGCTCTTTTTCAAGATCAGGCGGACGATATGCCGCAGCAACAGGAAATGATGAGATAATCATAACCAAAGTGGCGGTAAAAATGGCACAGCTTTTGATAAAGCGTGATTTGTAGTTAATAAATAATTTCATGGGTGGGATTGTCTCTACTTGGAACAACAAATGCAAAGCGAAAATTGGATCCTTTGTATCAGCCTTGATTCTAACTCGTGGGATTACAATTTTTGCTGTAACCCAATTCTACATTAGCCTTTGCAGGGAGTGGTGCTTGAGAGGTCCACTTGGCGTTCTCCGAGCTTAAAAAGCTCATTTGAGGAACCCGGCTTGATTTAAGTGGCTGCTGACTGGGACAATGCTAGCAGCATCAGACTCTGTGGTGATAAACGACCAAATACTATTTCATAATCAGTAGACGTAAGCTCATGAAATGGAGGAAACATTTGAAGTCTCCATTGTGCATTCATTTTGTACGTGCTGTTCTGTTCTGCCTGTGGTTTTCATAGGTCATGTCAATATCTGCAGAACCATTGGTAAGTTATCTCCGCCAACTCCAGGCGATGGGGCAAACCCATGTGAGTGTGGATGATGACGCCCGATTGATTCTGCGTGAATTCTATATGCGTGCTCGGGCTGGAAATGCAGCAGGGGTCGGAAAAGAGGCCCAGAGCTTGCCTGTGCGTCAGCCTGAAAGCAAAAGTGAAGTTAAATTCTCCGAGACGCCTGTTGAACCCGCCGCCCCCGCTACCCCTGCCGCATTGGCGTTAACGGTCAGCGGAGGTAATGCACGGGAGAAAATTGAAAATTTACGCCAGCAAGCTGAAAAATGGAAACCTGCCCGTGACCTTGGCAGCCTGAGACAGACCATGGTGTTTTCCACCGGGAATCCAGAAGCAGATGTCATGCTGGTTGGTGAAGCCCCGGGATTTGATGAAGAGCGTCTACTTGAGCCATTTGTTGGTAAAGCAGGCCAAAAGCTCGATGATATTCTCCGTGCTATGGGTTTAGATCGTAAGCAATGCTACCTTTCTAACATCGTCAAGTTTCGTCCTGCTATGCCTAATCAGACGACAAATAACCGGAAGCCGACCAAGGATGAGACGGCCTCATGCATGCCCTTTATCGAGCAAGAAGTAAGTATTGTTCAGCCTAAGGTGATTATTGCCCTTGGCGGCACTGCAGCACATGCTTTGTTAGGTTGTGATCTTGCCGTTGCAAAAATGCGAGGCAGTTTTCATACGTTCCATGGAATAGCACTTCGTGTTACCTATCACCCGTCATATATCCTTCACAACGAAGCGACTTCGGAGAAGCGCAAGCTCTGGGAGGATATGTTGGAAGTGATGGGTTTTTTAGGAATGCCTGTCAGTGACAAGCAAAAGGCCTTCTTTTTAACCAAGTAATTTATCATGGATCTTCTTGTGATTACTGTCGGCGGAACCATCGACAAGGCCTACTTTGATGCGAGCTCTGAATATGAAGTAGGTGATCCCACTGTGCCGCATGTTTATGAGGGATCATTGGTGAATTTTGATTACGAGCTACTTCCGTTGATGCGTAAAGACAGCCTTGAAATGACGGTATCTGATCGTGAATTGATACGTGAAGCCTGCTTACAGGCTAAGCAGAAGACTATACTCATCACCCATGGGACAGATACTATGGCAGAGACAGCAGAGGCTTTAATAGGTGTCAAAGAAAAGACAATAGTGCTTACCGGAGCTATGGCGCCTGCGCGATTTCGCGAGACAGATGCAGTGTTTAATATTGGTTTTGCAACTGGAGCGGTGAATGCTCTTAATCAAGGAGTTTACATTGCAATGAATGGGCGTATTTTCCCCGCGGGTCATGTGCGTAAAAACCGTGAAGCAAAATGTTTTGAGACTACCCTGCCAAATATTACATTAGAATAAAACCATGAGCGACCATCCTTTCATAGCGGCTGACTACCATATCAAATGGGAATCTTTGACTCCTGATCACATTGAGCCAGATATTGATACAGCGCTTGAGACCTCCAATAAAAACCTAGATGCAATTCGTCAGCTCGATGATGTTGACGTGACGTATTCAAACACATTTGCTGCTTTGGAAATCGCCACCGAAGATCTTGACCGTGCATGGGGTAGGATAAACCATCTTGATTCAGTTGTGAATAGTGATGATTTACGTGCTGGGCTGAATGCCGTGCTGCCACGCGTGACTTCGTTTTATTCATCGATACCGCTGGATGATAAGATATGGAAAAAACTGAAAGTATTTGTTGATTCTCCAGCGGCGACAAACCTTGATCCTACCCGTAAGCGTTTTGTGGAAGAAACGTGCGCGGACTTTATTCAATCGGGAGCGGATCTACCGGATGACAAAAAGAAACGTATCGCTGAGATCCAAAGTCGGCTATCTGAGGCCACTCAGAAATATAGTGAAAACGTTTTGGATTCGACCAATGCATGGGAGCTCATAGTAGATGATAAGTCACGACTTGCTGGGCTGCCGAGTTCCGCTGCAGCCGCTGCTGCTGAGGACGCCAAGGCTAAAGGGCATGATGGTAAGTGGCTTTTCACTCTTCAGCAGCCATCGATGATGCCAGTTATGCAACATGCCGAAAACGTATCTCTGCGAAAGGATGTCTGGGAAGCCAGTTGCACTGTTGGTTATGGTGGTGAATACGACAACACTGACCTTATTTGGGAAATACTTAAACTGCGCCAAGAAAAAGCAGAACTGCTAGGATTTGCAAATTTTGCTGACCTCACACTAGAACGCCGCATGGCAGGTAGTGGCACTACGGCTCAGAATTTTACTAGTGATCTGCACAACAAGATTGTTGATCAGTTTAACAATGATTCACATGAACTACAGGCATGGAAAGCTGAGCAGACAAGCGGTGATGCTGCGCCTCTTGAACCATGGGAAATTAGCTATTGGGCGGAAAAGCGTCGTAAGGCAGAGTATGATTTTGATGATGAGGAATTACGCCCATACTTTCCGCTAAATAGTGTGATGGATGGTATGTTTGGTATCGTGTCTAAGATTTTTGGTGTTCGCATCGAGGAAAAAGATACCACGGAAAACGGTGGCGATGTTCAGACATGGCATCCGGAATGCCGGTTTTATGATTTATTTGATTCAAAAACAGATGAGATGTTGGGTTCGTTCTACGCCGACTGGCATCCTCGCCAGAGTAAACGCGGCGGGGCGTGGATGAATTCATTTGAGACAGGAATGCCGGCTGATGGCAAAACTCCACGTGAGCCGCACCTCGGACTCATGGTGGGTAACATGACCAAGCCTATTGGCGATAAGCCTGCGCTTATGACGCACTACGAAGTGGAGACGATTTTCCACGAGTTTGGCCACTTATTACATCACCTTTTAGGGAACGTGACTGTCAAATCTCTCTCTGGAACGAACGTGCCGTGGGACTTTGTAGAGCTGCCGTCCCAGATCATGGAAAATTTCTGCTGGGATCGTGAGAGTTTAGATCTTTTTGCCTGTCACCACGAGACTGGCGAATCAATTCCAGAGGAGCTCTATGAGAAAATGATTGCAGCAAGGAATTACATGTCGGCTACAGCCTACATGCGTCAGCTTGCGCTCGGTAAGCTTGACCTTGATTTACACATTGAGCCGGCGAAATACATAAACCGTGATCTTGATGAGTGCGACCGCGAGATCCTTGAAGGTTATAAAACTCCGCTGGCTAGCGAAGGACCAAGCATGGCACGCCGGTTTAACCATCTGTTTTCATCGCCCACCGGTTACGCAGCCGGCTACTACTCCTACAAGTGGGCGGAGGTGCTTGATGCCGATGCTTTTACGCGCTTCCAAAAAGAAGGAATATTAAATGCTGAAACGGGTGCAGATTTTCGCGAGCACATCTTAAGTAAAGGTAACTCGGCGCCTCCCGATGAGCTTTATCGGAACTTCATGGGTCGCGATCCGGAGCTGGGTGCGTTACTCGTCCGTGCTGGGCTGGCGTGATAATAAGATGACTTCCCCATCACTGACGAGGGGCCCGCTTCCTGCCCACATACGGCGGATTGCGTTGCCTATGAGTATCGGGTTTTTCTTTAACACGATGTATAACGTTGTGGACTCGTTTTATGCGGGGCAGATTTCCACAGAAGCACTGGCGGCGATGGCGTTGTCTTTCCCCGTTTTCTTTAT
>DPWT01000032.1 GCA_003527555.1 Verrucomicrobiales bacterium
GATCAGTGCGAGTCCACCGAGACCGAGAAGGGCTGTGGTGGTCGGCTCTGGGACTGCAGTTGAGCTGATGTCCATATGGAAATTAGCATCACGACCAGAGTTATTACCTAATCCCTGTAAGACTGGAGTAGTTGTCCAGTCATTATAGTTCTGATAAAGAACACGGCCGTCACCGTAACCGGTGTTTTTAGCAAGATCAAATCGCGCACCACCTGTGTCCAACCCGTTGACGATTGCACCGTAGGTTGTGCCTGCGGCCAAAGCAACTTGGCTATTTAACGTCCAGGTAATGAAATCACCGTTGACAAGCCCTGACAGATCCCCAGTAACAGTCTGCGCGGAAACCACATTAAAGGAGGCATAATCTCCAGTGAAGGTGCCAACACGAATTTCAAAAGATTGCGTGCCAAGCCCTGAGTAATCATTAGTTGCGGTAGATTTAAGTTTTAAAGTAACCGCATTCAAATAACCTGCCGTGCCGCCCATCAAGAAAGATTGGCCCACACCTTTGTTTGTAGAACCGTCAATAACAATTGGATCTAAGCCGTCGTTGACGCTTGCATTTTGGTTGGTAACAGACAGATCTCCATCTGTGGCCGTGTTTACCTCGCTACTACTGAAAGTAATAGCTGCGCTGGCGGACAGCGCGAGGCCAGCCGTCACAGCTGCAGCTGCGAATGTTGTTTTTAATGGTATGTTTAATGTCATCTTTGTTGTTTGTTTTTTTGGTGTTTTGCGACCCTTGTCGAACTTATCCAAGCATAGGAAAAAACCAGAATGAATCGCGAATCAAGTTGGTATTAACCAGCTCTACACAGAGTATCCAGATATTAACATCTTGACCCTTGCCCCAATTCGGGCAGGTTTGTCCTATGTCTAACTTCAATCTTCTTTCCCCTTCAGAGCAGATTATGATTCATTTACGTAAGGATATTTTCCGGGGGCGCTGGAGCGAAACGATGCCCGGTGCACCTGCTCTGTCTAGGGAACTGGAGGTCGATCGCAAATCGGTGGAGGCTGCACTGAAGCGACTTGAAAATGAAGGCATACTGGTCGCCCAAGGGGCAGGCAAACGGCGCAAGGTCGCGGGATTAAAAAATCTCTCCACACCCGCGCTTCGAGTGGCTATTTTCGACTACGAACCACTTGAACAGACCGAGGAGTGGTCCGTTGCGATGCGACAACGATTGATGAATCAGGGGCATAGCGCCTTTTTTACCGAAAAGTCTCTGACCGAACTCGGGGTAGACCTACGCCGCATCGCCCGCATGGTGAAACGGACACCGGCGGACGCCTGGGTACTCTGCTCCAGCTCGCGCGAGGTGTTAACATGGTTCTCAGAACAAGAAACACCGGCCTTTGCCATGTTCGGGCGACGAAGAAATTTGCCGATGGCGGGTGTCGGGCCGGACCACGTTTCTGCAGGACGCACGGCGGTGCGACGTCTGATCGAACTCGGGCATCAGCGCATTGTTGTGCTCGTCCGCGAAAGTCAACGCGCAGGCGGAATAGGAAGCTCCGAGCGCGCTATCTTTGAGGAGATGGAGGCGCATGGATTACCATCGAGTTCCTACAACTTGCCGCACTGGGAGGATAACTCTGAGGGTTTTCATCGGCTGCTGGACGGGCTCTTTCGGGTCACGCCGCCAACTGCGCTGATCATTGACAAAGCCTTCCTTTTCCACGCCGCCGAAAACCATCTCGCCCAACTCGGAATCTTGGCACCAAAACACGTCTCACTCATCTGCACAGATCCCGATCCCACCTTCTCTTGGTGCGAGCCCTCAGTTGCTCACATTCGTTGGGATACCCGCCCAGTGGTGCGTCGGGTCGTGCGGTGGGTCAACAATATCGCACGCGGCAAAGACGACCGTAAGCAGACGCTCACCAAAGCGGAGTTTGTTGACGGCGGGACAGTGGGGCCAGTTGCGAGGACGCCATGATGTGGGCGTTGATACTGGGAAATCAGTTGAAAAACAAGAACGTCATCGTTTTTTATTGTGGGGTGATATTGCATCATTATCACTATCTCTTGCCGTGGTTCGGGGTGTTGCGACCACCGAAGTATTTGTCGCGGATCCATTGAGGCTGCCAGACATCGAGGGTGCGTTTGGAGTTATTGTAGTGGGCTTCCTTGGGTTCTGGGTTATCGAACTGGAGCGGGTCGTTGTCACCGAGGCGCGTTCGCCATTTCCCCATTAGAGATTCCAGTCGTTTGATCTCTGCGGCGTATTCGAGATTAGTGGCGAGGTTGTTCATCTCGTGCGGATCGGATTGAAGATCGAACAGGAGCCGATGGTTGATCTTTGGGTAGATGTGCAGTTTCCAGCGGCCGTCGTTGATGGCGCGTTGGTTGTTCTGGAAGGGAAGGAATACCGAGTCGCGCACGGATTTTGATTTCCCCTGCCACAGGGGGGTGAGGTCTTTGGCGTCGATGCCTTTGGGAGTCTCGACACCGGCCATGGCGCAGACGGTGGCGTAGAGGTCGTGGACGTAGGTGAATGACTTGCTGGACTTACTGGCAGGAATTCCCGGACCACGAATGATGAGCGGGCAGGCCATGCTTTGCTCGTAGACGTTTTGTTTTCCTAACAGTCCGTGACTCCCCATGGCGAGTCCGTGGTCGGCGGTGTAGATCAGGTAGGTGTTGTTGGCGTGCGGGCTGTTTTCCACAGCTTTCATGATGCGGCCAACTTGTTCGTCGAGGTGGGTGACCAGGCCGTAGTATTCGCAGAGCTGGTCACTGACGACTTCCTTGGTGCGTGGCCAGGCGGCGAGCCCTTCATCGCGTCCCATCATGGCTTGCGGGCCATTCTTGAACGGATGCTGAGGGAGGTAATTCTTCGGTAATGGCGGGCGTTTATCGTAGTAAATTTGACGAAATTTTTCCGGTGGGTTGCGTGGGTCGTGCGGCGCGGTGAAAGCGACATAGAGGAAGAACGGCCGGTCGGTTTTGGTGTTCTTTACGAAGTCGATCGCGGCGTCGGCAAAGACGGTGCTGGAGAATGCACCAGCGTTGCGTTTTTCGGAGAGTTTACCGTCGGTGAGGTCCTGCACTTGGAACGACGTGTGATCGCACATGCCGCCCATGTAGACGGACTTACCCGAGGAAAAGGCACGCCGCAAGGTGCCGAGGCGGTTATGCCACTTACCGACGATAAACGTTCGATAGCCACCCTTCTCGGCGAGACGGGCAGGCAGCAATGGATGCGCACCCCAGTTCTTGGGTTTTTGTTTGATCGTCTTCCAATGATGACCGGTCATGAGCATGGCGCGGCTGGCAACGCAGACGGCACCGCTGAATGATCCGGCGCAGTAGTTACGCAGGAAGCTTACCCCCTCCTCTGATAAACGGTCGAGGTTAGGTGTCTGGATGTGTGGGTTGCCGTGAGCGCCGATGGTGTCGGCACGTTGGTCATCCGCGAACAGGAAAATGATGTTGGGTTTTTTGCCTGCGAAAACGACGGGGATACTAACAAAGAGGATAAGGAGGAAGTAGCTGAGAAACTTCATGAAATTTGCATGGGCCAATTAATGATATGCAGGATAAGTTTATCCTACGGCATGGCGAGCATGATTTCACTGATCAAGAGTTTTTCGCCGTCGAGGCTAATATTGAGGGTATACCATCCGCTCTCTCTTCCTTTTGCGCTGAATGAGGCGCTGATGTTATCACCAAACTTGCTAAATGACGTGGGCTTTTTCCAATCGATTCCCTTGAGTCGTTCTTTTTGAGCGTTAGGCGCTAGGATATATTTTCCGTTCTGAAGCTTCTTGAGCATTGAGTCACACTGTTCAGTGGTGAGACCATGAGGACTTGATATGCGGTATTCCTTTTTATCAACCATCAGGATAGTTGTTTTGCGGATCGATGCCTTACCCGCCCAGAAGTCACCGAACTGTATATCTGCTTTTCCGGGAACTCTTCCTGCGTGTGTCCAACCTTTGCGGTTTACGGTTAAGATCGAATTGAGGATTTCGCGCCCCTTGACCTGCTCGACCCCATGCACGGAAATACCACGTGCAGATGAGGGGCGGATGTAGAATGTGCTGATTTTGGAAACTTTTTCTATTCCACGCTTCTTGGCCAGTTCAATGACTGTTTTTTCCTCCTCCTTGGTCAACACTCCACGATCAACGTATTCCCGCAGAATACCGTCGACCTCAGTCAGTGTATGTTTATCAGTAGGCCGAGCCTCGTCAGCCTCCAGTAATGAAGAACTAAGTTCTTCGGACGCCTCCAGTAATGAAGAAAAAGTGAACACAAAAATCATCAGTAATATTGCTTTCATGCTTGTCATTGTATATTTCAATTTGTTTTGTGACATATTTTTTGTAATTTATTCATAAGCTAATGTCAAAGGCCTCGGTTTTGCCTAGCGAATAAGATCCCTACTCGGCAAATGA
>DPWT01000146.1 GCA_003527555.1 Verrucomicrobiales bacterium
CTCGAATATTTCCGTAGCCAAAATCCATGTCTGCACCCTTCATCATCCCCTGCAGGTTCGCTTCGTGAGCCAGCTGATAGGCGTGGACACGACCTTTGAAGTGAGTGGCAATGCGCCTAACATACTTCTCGTAAAGCCCAGGCTTGGGTCGGTGCCCACCTGATTTACCCTCAATGGTCGCCCAAGCTGGTGCATGAAAAAATACAAACTCCACCTTCAGACCGAGCTTGTTGCAATGGCCAACGGCTTTTTCGATCGCCTGCAGCCCAGCCGATGGTTTATTTTTGTAATCGCAATGCGCCTGGGTCGGCTCCATGGATGCCCAGCTAACCCAAAACTGAACATAGCTACTGAACTGTGAGATGACTGGGCGTAGGGCGTCCGCCGCATTGTTTTTGGGTCGACCAATAAACGGCTGCCAGCGGACACCAACCTGCATATGATTCGTTGTCCATTGGTAGGGTTTGGGCGTAATCTTTGGCCTATCTAACAAGTTGTTTACTTTATTACCTTGAGCCGTCAGCGTGGAGCTTACGAGAAGCAAGATAAGCGAGATATATTTCATCATTGGCGGTATAATCGACATAGGTATATGTAATCGATATCATTTCACCAGTTCGATACGCTGGAGAACTTGACCTGCGTTCGTGTCGGTGAGTTTGATTCGTTGCTTCGTTTTCTGATCCTTAAGATCGATGGAGAAGGTGGAAATTTTCGACCACTCGAGAGCTTTTCCTTTTTTGCCCCCCCTGATTTTAAAGTCAGCGAGGGTGAGTATGATGGTCGTTTTGCCATCGCCAGTGATTCGGCGACCGTGATAGTAGCTACCTAGATCTCTACCGCCGCCGAGGAATTTGCTCTCGGCACCGAGCCCGAGAAGGAGAGGTTGATCCTTCTTGAGACTGAAGGTGAGGGCAAGTTTGCGACTCGAGTTGGTGTCGAGCTCTGGGTCCTGGAACTTGTAGGTTTTGATCGAGTGTTGGTCGCGGGACGACCAGTTTTTGGTGCCGTTTTTGAAATCGTCGACGAGGCCGGATTTGGGGAGTTGTGCAATTACAGTAAGGTTGATGTCATCTGGTATGTGCGTCCGGAGATTGGAATTCAGGGCGAAGGTGCTCGTGATGTTGCCGCGCTCTAGGGGCTCAGGCATAGCGAGCTTGTATCGGCACAGCGCGAAGGTGAATAGCGGGAGCTTGGGGTAGACTTTGATGTCAGCTTTCCATTTTGCTCCTTCTTTTTTTGCGGGAGCACTTTTCCAGAATCGGGTGACGCAGTTCGGGTCGTAGCTGTAGTAGATTTCGACTTCTGTTAGTCGATCTTGCTGAGCTGGAGTTACGGTGAAACGGGCGGTATCATTTTCGATTTTGAAGATCGATGGGGCAGTCACCGGGATATTTAATTGATCACCAGCGAGGTGCTGTTTGAACCAATGGTTGAGCATAATCCATTGTTCAGGGCCCGGGCCATGGTTGGCATGCATATTTCCGGTGATTCGCCAGTTCTTGTGCGGAAGAAGCGCCATGGACCGGTAGATGCGATGAAAGCCAGAATGAAAGTCATTTGACGAAGTAATAAACATGACGGGGATTTTCACATCCTTCCAGTAGGCAGCGGGGTCAACTGTGTTTTTGTAGAGTTCGAGGTCTCCGATGTTGCGGATAACACTTCCACTACTCATGCCGGGGTAATTCTCATGGAGAAATCCAGTACCCCCGACAAATGGCGCAACAGCTTTCAGTCTCTTGTCCGTGGCAGTCATTGAGGTGATCGTCCCTCCCATGGAAAAGCCGGTGAAGCCAAGTCTTGTTGCGTCGACTTCAGGTTGTTGCTCGAGAAAGGTGATGGCACGTCGAGCCGCCAGAGTAAGCATAAACCAGTTTGAGTTACGCGGGCTAATGATCGGATCGACGCTGTATTCATCGGGACGTAAATCGCGCTTCCATCCTTTACGCAGGGCCTTCGGGTAGAAGTTAGGACCTTGAGATGGATCAATTTTCCCCCAATCAGTTCCCCATTTGTTTTTGGGATCAAGGTCGACTTCGAGCGGGCGACCAAGCCAGTTGATGTCAACGGTCGCAAACCCCTGGGTTGCGAAATAGTGGCCACGTCTGCGGTCGGCCCGCTGCCCCCCACCATGACTCCATACAAAGGCAGGGTTCTTTTTACCGTTCACCGGGAAGCAATAGTAGGCGGCAATACGGGCATCGGTAGCTTTGAATGTGCCAACCTTAAATGTGACGAGACGCGAGACAACACCATCCTTTTTCCACTCGTGGTGAATCTTAATGTCGAGAGGCTCAACTCTAGGATCATAGCTCTCCCAGAGTGCCTTGGCAGATTGAGGAACTTGATCAAGCTTGGTATAAGCAACTAAGCTATCCTCGGCAGAGATAATTATATTGCAGAGAGTCAGGGTCAGGAAAAGTGAGAAAGCTAGGCGGACCATGACTAAGTATACGATAGATCGATGTGAATATTCTCCTCATTTTACAGGATGTTTAACGTTGGGCTTGAAAGCCCTCACCTTCAATCAGGAACGATACACTAACGAGATTAACCATGCTTGACGTAGAATTGATCGCCTAAAAAAGTAATAATCGGCGGCAGATTACTCGTGATGTGTTCTGAAGGGGCACAGATAGTCAGCACATTTGAAGTAGAGTTCATAAAGCACTGTGGCATTCGGCTTCTTCAGTAGGCACAGTCCGGGTAGTGCCAGCTCGCCTCCCCTGTCCTACAGCTATCACCATGATAGACTACAAACACAGCGTGTTTATCGTTTGAAACTGCATAATTCTTCGGCAAAAAAATATCAAGTTTGAGTTGCTTGACGTTGACCATTTTATAAACCCACTGCGTATCAGGTTTAAGTTTTTTTTCTTACAGCACCCTTTGGCCGTGTCGGTTCAGCCTTAGCTTTGACATCCAGCGCATGCGCCGAGTAAGTCGATTTTGTTTTCCGGAGCTGCCCCATATCCGGCAACTCGGGGTAGCTGCGTAGGAACTGGTTCTCATCGATGAGATTAAACACATAGTGCGTCGTGCCCTTCGGCAGAACTGCAGTTGCTTTGCACCCAGGTGCCAGCACAGCTCGAATACGGAACCATTCCTCGTAGCGTTTACCACCATTGAGTGTGTAAATCAAATCCGCCCGCACGACCTTAGCTCCCTTTTCCCTATAGGATATCTCAACATTCCGACCATCCACTCGAAAAGACGTGACATCACAAACTTTATCTTTGCCGGCAAGAGGTCTCCCGTAGTGCGGATTTAGATAAGGGTAGCTCGCCTGCATCTCAGCCAACCTCTCCGTGAGCTTAGCATTCATCTCTTTGGTCAACTTAGGCATTTTGCCCGCTAGATTGTGCGCCTCCTCGATGTCGACCCGCTTCTGTTTTCCATTGGCTGCTCGATACAGCTCGTAGAGCTCAAGCTCCGGAGTGCGCGGGTCTCCCATATGTGCGTAATTACGAATCAGTTTATAGCCGCCGATCCTGATCGCGCTCTCCATCGCCGCACTGTTTGGGAAATGCCACATCATCGTATCTCGGACGGAGCCATCGGCGTGTTTCACACGCTCAGGAGCATCGGGCTTCTCTAACAGACTAGTCAAATCACAACCATCAATATTCTTTCCTTCGGGGATTTTTGCACCAACGAGGGAGAGAATCGTTGGATAAAAATCGAGCCCGTTGACCACCACATCAGTAGCAACATTCTTAGCCACCTTGGGTCCCGTGATGATAAGTGGCACTCGAATTCCTCCCTCCATTGCATTGATTTTACCTTTATCGAGTGGGTAATTATCTGTGTAGACCTCACCTCGGTGTCCCTCCATTCCACCATTATCAGAAGTGAAAATCACATAGGTATTTTCACATAGCTTATGCCCGGGCCAACGTGGATCATCGGTGTTATCTAAGTAATCAAAAACCTTCCCAACGTAATAATCAAGCTCCTCAACCATCGCACAATAAAAGGGGTTTGTCTGCCCCTTACCTGCCCACCCTTTGGCTTTCAGCGTCGCAGGATCGATCTTGAGTTTGTTACAATACTTATCAAGCAACTGCTTACTGCGGGTATGAATCGGTGAGTGCACAAGCCAGGTTGCATAATACAAGAAAAATGGTTTGTCTTTCTGTTCATTGAGAAAGGTCAACGCGTTCTCGCTGTTGGCATGGTATGGAAAGCCATTGGTATCGAGTCTGAATTTATCCCCTTTTGTGTTGGTCGCAAATCCATCGATACGGCTGGGCTTCATTGAAGCACGTGCACCACGATCACTCCTCGTCCAATCAAAACCTTGGTCTTCAGGCTGAGGAAAGGCATGATGATCAATCGCCATGTGCCACTTACCCACGTGACCAGTGGTATAACCATTTCTCCTTAAGACCTTCGCCAAGGTTACCTCATCAGCAGGCATACGTCCGCTGTACCATGGGGCTATTACTTTCCAAGCAACTTTGTGGTTCGGCGTCGGGGGCGCTCCACCAACAACATGTGTCTTCTGTGCCCTCGCCGGGTGGTTACCGCTCATAATGGCGCATCGTGACGGTGCGCAGGTTGGTGCTGGGGAATAAGCCTGCCAGAATTTCACCCCCCTCTTTGCTAAAGCATCCACATGGGGTGTCTCCATCGGCGATGGTTTATCTACGTCATAACACTTCACATCCTGCCACCCAAGGTCATCACTTAGTATGAGCACGATATTGGGCTTTTCTGGACGTGGCAGCCCCTGATCCGCATGACAATTGACTACAGCCAAAAAAACCACCGCCCAGAAAATCACAAAACCACCTGACATACGTGAATTAAACATAGATTAAAAAATTAAGACCATACAATATGGTAAACCATCCTAAAAAAAGAGGATAATAAATCATGAAAATCACCGTAACTAGCTTAGACATATTGTATCAATTTAATGCCATACTTCACCCACACCACCAGCAGGCGCTCATTTATCCGAATGGGTAGCTCATTTCTTGCGCTCCCTTTCCTAGAATCCGTCGCCGCTAAAGTAGGTGCTGACACATCTTCACCATCACCACCCAAGCGTATGATCTTCCTTGGCGGTGGTTTCGGTTTTACCAAAAATACTTTTTATCCCAAAAAAGCAGGCTCTTTTGCCGAAATCGGTATGACCGAGGGGTTGTCTCCCCTCGCCCGTCATATGAATGATATAACCATGGTGTCCAATCTGACAAACATTGGCGCTACTGACCCGCACGGAGGCAGTGTTTCTTACCTCACTGGAGCCAACGTAGCCGGCACACCTGGCAAGCGCTTCCACAATTCGATTTCATGCGACCAAGTAGTTGCAGAGCATCTCGGAAAAGACACCCGTTTCCAGTCGCTTATCCTTTCCGCCAAGGAAGCTGACGGCTCACAAAACTCCGGTCATGGTCGCGGTCTTTCACTCTCCTGGGATGAAGCTGGCAAACCAATCCCCGGCATCAATCGGCCACTCGATCTTTTTCATACACTCTTTGCCCATCCAGGAGATTCCCGCGCGGAACTCGACGCCCGCCTCAAAAAAAAGCAAAGTATTCTCGACCTAGTCCGTATCGATGGTGGTGGCATGAAACGCACTCTCAGCAAAAGCGATCGGGAAAAGCTCGACGAATATTTCACTGGAATCCGACAAGTCGAGAAAGGTCTAGAGCGTCAGGCCAAGTGGGCCGATACCCCCAAACCAAAAGCCCCATTCTCGGCACCCCCAGAGGGCATCACGGGCGAGAAAGCGATTCACCTAATGTATGACATGATCATCATTGCCCTCCAAACCGGCATGACCAATGTTGTCACCTACCGTCAGCCCGTTTGTTCGTTACTCATGGGTATGGGAATGAAACTTAAGGCTCACTCGCTCAGCCACTACGGATTTTCCCAACCTCGTATCCTCGCATCCCGTGAGCGTGACAAAAAATGTTCGGCATTATTTGCTCACTTCATTGACCGACTCAAAGAGGCTAAGGACATCGATGGATCTAGGCTCTTCGATAATTGCATCGTCTCCTACGGCTCAAACCTGCGCAGTGGTCATGAACTCAAAAACGTTCCCGCTATCCTCTCAGGAGGAGCCGCCAAGGACATCAAACACGGCCGACACATTGCCCTTCCTAAACAAAACACGCCCCTAGCAAATTACTGGCTAACCTTAATGCAGCAGGCTGGCATCAAGACTGACAAATTCAGCCACAGCACCAATATTATCCCTGAACTAATCAGCTAGTTTTCTTCCCGATGAAATGTTTATTACTCATCGCACTTACGGTGACCTGTGCTGTTCTAGCAGTCACACGCCCCGCTGCGGCCGATCCCAATAATTCAGATGCAACTAAATCTGCTGAGGCTACCCCACTACCAACTCACCTACCGAAGAAAAAACTGCAACCATTTCTCAAGGAATTCTGCATCGAATGCCACGGCCCTGATGAACAGGAAGCAGACATTCGTTTTGATCAGGTCAACTGGAGTATTACTAACAACGACACTGCACAGCGCTGGCAAGACGTACTTGACCAACTCAACGGCGGCGATATGCCACCGGTAGAGGCTGATGAGTTCCCAGACGATAAAGAACTCGCCGTATTCCTCGATACCCTGACGGGCTCCGTAAACAATGCCAGAAAACGCCTCACCGACCACGGCGGCGAGATCAAGATGCGCCGACTCAACAAACGCGAGTATGTGCACACAACACGTGATCTATTCGGCTTCGATATCGATATCAATGATATCCCAGACGATGGTGAGATCGGCACCTACGACACCGTTGGCGAGGAACAATTTTACACCTCCGCTCACTTCGAACGCTATCTCGAGCTTGGCAGGAAAATTGCAACCAAATCTCTCAGCATTAACACTCGGCCCTACCAAAAAGTCAGTAGGCAGCGAAGCCAACCCGAGCGAGGTCACACTAAAAAAATGCGCAAAGGCCTCACCCAAAAAGACCGCCAGAAGGCCATGCTAAAAGCCGGCAAAACCTGGAAAGAAGCTGGCTTCAAAGATGAAGGGGAAATGACGATCCTTCTCAAGCAATGGAATACCCGCGCCGAACTACCACGTAACTACCTCAAGTATCCCAAAGTCGACCAAGGCATCTACATCTCAGACGTGGCAAAGTGGGCGACCATTCACCAACACATCGATCATCGTGCCGATTATACATTCCGCATCCACGGCGGCATCGTCGGCAATCAACCCGAAATCCGGAAGATTGTCCGCCTATACAACCGCCGGAAAATTCATGGCACTCTCAAAATGTCTGGTACTCCAAGAAAACCTGAAACCATTTCCACCCGACTGCGCCAAAACATCAACAACGACGTCCTCACCGTCCAAATACGTGAAAATCAGCCGGACAACACCATCAACTCAATGCGAGGCTATCTTAACAAATTGGGTATTCCCGGCAAACACCTCGACCCCCGCTCTGCTATCTGGGTCGACTGGTTAGAACTCGAAGGCCCTTTCTACCCAAAAAAACGCTCGCTCATCGAGGAAATCCTCTACCCAGGTATGGCCACTGGCTCCAATAGTCCCTACCTCAACAACGACGCCACAGCAGCAGATTTTATCGAGAAATTCGCCACCACCGCATTCCGGCAAAAAAAACCTGACCCTTTATACCTCAGCAAGCTTATCAAAAAATTCCAAGCAAATCGTGCTTCCGGCATGAATTATAAAGCAGCCATGGCAGAAAGCATGGCGATCATCCTCGCCTCGCCGAGCTTTCTCTTCATTCAAGAAGCTGAACCCGCTCAACAAAAACCACATAAGATGTTAGATAATCGTGAGCTCGCTGTCCGCCTCTCTTATTTCCTCTGGAGCAGCCCACCAGACGCCACGCTCTATGCTGCCAACCTCTCAGACCCCACTATTTTCTCCCAACAAGTCGAGCGTATGCTATCGGACCCAAAATCTGAAAGACTTCGCGACGGATTCATTAGCCAGTGGGCTGAGTTTGATCGTTACGATGCCATAACCATCGATCGCAAACAGCACTATGTCTTTAACGAAGGTGTTCAGCAAGACGCCAAGCAAGAGGTCCGAGAGTTCTTTGGCACGCTCATCAAAGAAAACCTACCTGCTAAAAACTTGATCGACTCCGACTTCGTCACAATCAATGGAGCTCTGGCCGCACACTACGAAATCGCTTTCCCAAAGGAAAAAAACAACACGTTTCATAAAATCAAACTTGCTCTTAATTCACCTCGAGGAGGACTGATCACCCAATCTGCATTTCTAACAACAGGATCTAATGGTGAGCGATCCTCCCCCGTCATCCGCGGGGCTCTAGTCATGGAAAAAATACTTCATGACGAACCCAACCCACCGCCACCGAATGTTCCTGAGCTCGACGAAGCCTCTAACAAACCCATGACCAACCGGCAGATGGTTCTGCTGCACCAGAAACGGGCCACTTGTGCTTCATGCCACGTCAAAATGGATGCCATCGGATTTGGATTAGAAAATTTCGACACCATTGGCCGCTGGCGTGACACCGAAAAAGTCGGCAAAAAACACGTTCCCATCAAGCCTGGTGGAATCTTGCCCAATGGACAAAAATTCAACAACGCCAACGAACTAAAAAAAGTGCTTCTCACCAACGAAAAGGAACTCGCCACACAACTCACTGAATCACTCCTGACTTACGGCCTCGGCCGTACTATCGAGTTCTCCGACGCAGACGACGTCGAGCTCATTACCAATCGGCTTCGTAAGGATGGCTATCGATTACGCGACATGATCCGCGAAGTCGCCACAAGCCCTCTGTTTAAGAAGAAGTGAGGCGGCGGCACTGAGGCAGCCACCGTTGCAGACAAGGCAGCCATTTCATACAAGTTGCTATACTGGAAGTTCGTAGCCTTTGCGGCGCTTGCGATCTTGCATGGCCGCGGCCTTCTCATTGCCAATGATCTTCTCCGCCTTGGGGTCCCATTTGATCGGCTGAACGAGGCGCTCGGCGATGCCGGCAAGCTGGCAGATGGTTCCCGAGCGGTGACCGACCGTGGCCGGGCAAATTGTCGGCTTGCGTGACTTGATTGAGCTAAGGAAATTCTGCCTGTGGTTCTTGGACTCATAAACCTGGATGTCACTATCCTTGAACTTGTGACGCACTAGCTCCTTGGGAGAGGTGGCGACTTTACCCCGGCTGACATGTACTTCTCCTTCCGTTCCAATAAAGCGGATCATAGCGCCATGATTGGGTTTCTTGTCGCGCCACACCTTGATGCCGTCTGCGTAGCGGAAGTGGTGGTGCTCAGTGCCCTCAAAGCCCTTCGGGATATACTCAACTGGGCCGGTGTCGTCGCGGTCGAGAGCCCACTGGATGATATCAAAGTGGTGCGCACCCCAATCACCGAACTTACGGCTGCCGTATTCCCAGTAGCAACGCCAACCACTGCCGTAACTTCCTTTTACGCGGTTGTCGGAGTAATCATAAAATGGTGTCGGACCGAGCCAGCGGTCGTAGTCAAACCCGTCCGGAACCCGAGCTACCTTCTCTTTCACAGGCGGCATTGGGAAACTCCCCAGTCCAGCATAGATCTCCTTCACCTCGCCGATGAGACCGTTGCGCACTAAATTGGCAGCAATTCGGAAGTAGACCGACGAGCGCTGCTGGGTACCAACCTGAACGATACGGCCGTATTTTTTTTCAGCGGCTATCATGGCTTTGCCTTCCTCGATAGTGAGTGTCATGGGTTTCTCAACGTAAACATCCTTGCCTGCCTTCATCGCGGCGATTGCGATAGATGCGTGCCAGTGATCAGGCGTGGTGACACACACCGCATCGATAGCAGGGTTCGAGAGAATCTCCTCATAGCGGGCTGTAGTCTGAATATCCTTGAATCCCCGCTGCTTCAATACGCCGGCCGCTTTTTCGAGCTGCCATTTCTTGACGTCGCAAACCGCAAGTGGCTGCACTTCATCCATGCCCGCAAAGGTCTTAAGGTGGCTGCCTGAAATAAGGCCCATGCCGATAAAGCCCATACCAATACGACTGTTCGCACCCGGTTTGCCAAGCGTTTCAGCGGCTACGATCTGCGGGCCAGCAACAGCGGCACCAGCAGCAATGGAAGTTTTAAGAAATTGACGGCGGGTATGTGATACAGATTTCATAGCCAAAATCATTACAGTTTTTGGCAAAAAGAAAACTATTTTCCCAGCTTTTCGGGTAAGCACACATCACTAATTCTATCTTTTTATGCTCAAAGGCATGAGCATACGAAAAATTGTCCGTTAGTTACAATTCACAGGAGCACATTTGCAACAACCATATGCAGTGTTGATGATCTTCAGGTGTCAAAAAGTGCATACGAAATGCATACGCAAAAAACAATGGATCGAGAACTAAAGCTAAAAACCTTTATTCCATATGGAGCCGCTGGCCGGAATTGAACCGGCGA
>DPWT01000030.1 GCA_003527555.1 Verrucomicrobiales bacterium
CATGTCCAACATCACCTGGCTACTCGACTATTGTGCAACCCTCCTGAAAGCAAAACTCAAATACACCAAAAGCGACATGGTCCTATGGACGGCCAGCGACGCGTCATACCTTTCTGAACCTAAAGCCCGCAGCCAAGCAGGTGGATGATTCTTCCTCAGCAACAAACGTGACAACCTGCAAATCGAGCAGACACGTGTTCATCCCGATGCCTGAATTACTACCTAGGTTTGTTCATCTTCCTGCGATGGATAACAACAAAACATCAAACGATCTTCTGGTTCCAACCGAAACCATAGTTGCTCACTGCTGCACCGAACTCTTTCCCGACGAAACAATTAAAGCTACCATGCCATTCCGCATCACGCGCAATGGCGACATCGCTGTGCAAGAGGAAGATGTTATCGATCTGGCCGGAGAAATGGAGGAAGTCCTCGCTGCACGCAAGACCAGTAATACTGTTCGACTTGAACTCCCTGATAAAGCACCTGCAAACCTTAAACGTATTGTCCGAGAAGTCACCGGAGCCAGTCCGAATGAGGTATACCCCTTGAATGGGCCTCTCGCGCTGAGTGATTTCATGAGCGTGGCAATTACGCCAGGTTACGATGATCTTCGTGATGAATCATGGCAGCCACAGCCGTCCCCAATCATCGAACCCGGCGAATCAATTTTCACCACCCTTACCGATAAGGATATTCTACTCAACCACCCTTACGAAAGTTTCGAGCCTGTGCTGCGATTCCTAGAAGAAGCCGCTTCCGATCCTCATACGATTGCTATCAAGCAAGTTCTCTATCGAACCGCATCAGAGTCACGTGTGATCGATGCCCTGATCAAAGCAGCGGAAAATGGAAAACAGGTCACCGTGCTCATCGAACTAAAAGCCAGGTTTGATGAAGCACGTAACTTAAGCCGTGCCGGTGAGCTCCAGCGTGCCGGCGTCCAGATTGTCTACGGCGTTAAGGGACTAAAAACCCACGCAAAAATCGCCCTCGTCATCCGTAATGAAGATGGCCTACTCAAACGTTATGTCCATCTCGGCACGGGCAACTACAACGAATCAACATCCCGACTCTATACAGACGTCTCCTACCTGACTTCCCTTCCCGCATACGGCAAGGATGCCTCACTGTTTTTTAACGCGGTTACCGGCAGATCCAAACTTACAAGATTCCGTAAAATCATACCCGCACCCACACACATGAAACCAAGGCTGTTAGAGCTGATTGCTGCAGAGGCAAAACGGGCTAAAAATGGCGAGACGGCAAAGATTACCGCAAAAATTAATTCCCTTCAGGATAAAGAGATCATCGAGGCTCTCTACAAGGCAGCCAAGCAGGGAGTAATCATCCGTCTCAACATTCGTGGTATTTGCTGCTTAAAAACTGGCAAACGTAAAGAGGCGAAAAACATCGAAGTCGTATCAATCATTGACCGCTACCTCGAACACGCACGCATCTTCTCCTTTCACCACGGCGGTAGACCTCTTGTGTATATAGCATCGGCTGACTGGATGACGCGTAACCTAGATAAACGAGTTGAACTCATGATTCCAATTGAGGACAGACCCAGTAAAAAACGCCTCATTGAAATCCTCAATTCCGCCTTCAAAGACAATACCAATGCATTCCGCATCCTCGATAACGGCTCAAGCCAGCGGATTGAACGCGCCAAGGGCGCCAAGCGCTTCCGTATGCAGGAACATCTGCAGAAACAAGCCCATAAAGCCGCCAAGGCAAGTGCCCACATTCGCAGCACTACTTTTGATCCACACACGCCAGCGGAGCCGCGCCCTTGACGGCCCAATCAACCTGTAAATCAGGCGTATGAGCGACTTATAATTTCATCATTATCTCAATTTCTTAATTCGTAGAAAAAAGTGTTTGCATCAGACGTACATTTCCGCACATAGTCCGCGCGTCATCCCATGATGATTTGCGGCTTCTTCAAACATAAAGCCACATCAGCGCAGGAATAGCTCAGTTGGTAGAGCATCTCGTTTACACCGAGGCGGTCGGGGGTTCAAGTCCCTCTTCCTGCACCATTTATCCCAAGGCCCAGATTAATGGGTCTACACCAAATTTTGGGGAGCGTAATTTTTATTACCATCTATCACTACCATTTGCGCCATTAGAAGTTATCATCCTTCTCGCCCTCCAGGCTTGCTATCGTGACGGCAGCGCAGGAGTCGCCAAAGACATTCACTGCTGTACGACTCATGTCTAATAACCGGTCAACTGAGAGCAACGCCACAATCGCCATCTCCGCGTTTGGTATATTTGAACTTCTGAGAATGAGCAAAATGGCCACAAGGCTTGCTGAGGGTATACCAGCGACACCAATGCTTGTCAGTAATGCCGTGACCACAACGGCAAACTGCGCCGCCACCCCCATCTCTATGCCCATTACCTGAGCTACAAAAAGAACAGCCACACACTCATACAGTGCAGTTCCATCCATATTGACTGTAGCACCCAGAGGAAGAGTGAAACTAGAAACCCTTTTGGAAACACCCGCATTTTTCTGCACACAGTGCATGGTCTCAGGCAGTGTAGCAGCTGAGGATGCGGTTGAAAACGCGGTAAGAAGCGCCATTTTCATTGCCTTGAAATGCGCCCATGGATTCACCTTGGCAATATACTGAAGAACCAGTGGCATAACTACAAACAAATGAATCGAGAGCGCTAACAATACCGTCCCAAAGTATTTACCTAGGTTCAAAAAGATCTCTGGGCCACTTTTGAAAACCGTTGGGATCATTAATCCAAAAACACCCAACGGAGCAAACATCATCACCCACTGCGTGACACGAATCATCACATCGTTAACACCTTGAATACTCCCCAGAATCGGTAGCATATTGTCTCGTGGCAATTGTGTCATTGCTATGGCAAAGAGAATGGCAAAAAAGATCATTCCAAGCAACTGACCGTTGGAGGACGCTGCACTGAAAATATTTTCAGGGATCATTTTTTTAAACAAATCCGCGTAATCTCCTGGCTTGCGCTTACCAGCCTCAGCAACTTTAGACTTTTCTTTATCAGATGCACTATCTGCTTTTTCTTGAAGTGCCTCGCGGATTTCAACGTTAGGCTTTCCATCTACAAGACCTGGCTGAATCGTATTGACTAACAACAGCCCAACCACAATAGCAGCAAAACTCGTGCCCACGTAAAAACCCAGCGTCCTCATCCCCAATCGCCCAAACCCCTTAACACCCCCTAGTGACGCGATACCTGCAATGACAGAACTAACCACCAAGGGAACGATAATCATCTGCAGAGCGCGAATGAAGAGTTTCCCCACAAACTCGCTCACCGAGATAGCATTCATAATAAACCTCTGTGCCGCAGAATCTTGCGAAACCGTCATCGTGATGTTTCTGAATACAATAGCGGTGCCGGTTGCTAAAATAAGCGCAATGAGTATCTGCCAATGAGGTGCGATCTTCTTCATACGCACATTACTCTAGAGTAAGTCAATTCACGATAAAAGAACTCAATCAAGGAATTACAACACGAAAGAGGTCAAGATTTTCGTGAAACCGCCAAGAGAAAAATGGTGCGCTGCCTTCCTGAACCAAGCATGCGGGATGCTTTAAGCGCTCGGTGTGGCTTGATCCGCCGTGCAGCAGCGCTGGCAACACGGTCCTCCGCAATTACCCGCACACTATCTGTGGCAATCGCTTGGGTAGATTGCTGAGCAGTGTAAATATCATTATTCGTTGCAAGAGTGTATGCCAACTTACCCAACGCAGTGTCACGCAAACGTGGGTTTGCAATAGCCTTCGCCAATGGGAGAGATTTGCCTGTGTCGTCGCTCTCCGCATAAACAAGCGCCAAATCTGCCCGCACTTTATCCTTAGCATGAGCAGATGTTATCCGCGAAATAGATCGGCGTGCATCTTCAAGCAATGTGAACGCTTGCCGATCATCACCTTGACGAAGCCGGTAACGTGCCATCGAAACTAATGCCAGCGCTTTTTCATCCATTCGTGATATGCTCTGCATTGTATTATATGCTAGGTGATGCGCTCCATCTCCAGCAGCAGCCTGCGCAATCGACCGGTAGGCTATATCACGCTCATGATCCGACTCTATTCGTAGAGCAACATTGTAAGCACGAGTTGGCTCACCGTTGTGTGCAGTTGTAGCTGAGACATAGCGAAGTCCACGATCCCTTAGAGCTTCCACAGGTATAGATGATAGATTCACCAGTGCGGCACTCAAATTCCCTACCTTAGCCTGCTCAACTGATACAATCCCAATGGCATGCGATTTTTCTTTTTCGTCGCGTATGCGTGAAACTACTAAATTACTATCGGAAAAGCGGCCAACTCGTGCCAGCTCGGAAGAAAGCTCTTTGAGTACAGAATCTTCGATGTGTGTATTCCCGATATTCCTCAGCATCTGGAGGCCTCCATTTAAATCTCCTGATCGGGCACGAATTCGAGCGAGCGAGGCTTTGGTGCTATCCATTATTCTATGATTGCGAATGAGTGCAGCTGAATGCTCTGCCCCAGAAAAATCTCTCAGAGCCGCAAGCTTCATTGCAATACGACGATACGCATCATCTTTTTTTCTTTTGTTAGTAATCATCATCACTGTCTGCATTGCTTTCGGAGCACCTTCGTAAGACGCCTCGCTCTCCGCAATCGCTACCAGCGCTATATCTCTTCCAATGGGGTTAACGATTCCTGAAACAAGATTTTTAGCAGTTACCACATCACCGCTGCGAGCCGACCATGCTGAAACCTCAGCCATAACGAGCTCACGCTCCCGATGGGTGACAATATTCTGCAACGCATGGTGAGCGTCATCTGACAACTTCATCACTAACATTGTCTTAATAACCTCCCTGATAGATGCCGACGAATAACTGGGATCATGAGGCTTGATTGCAAGCTTTTCAGCAACAAGCAACACCTCACGAGCATCCCGCTTATTCCCCCTAGAGTGATATTCCCGCGCCACAGCCAGAAGGCTCCTCCACGGCTCAGAACTTTTCAATGCCTCACTGTATGCCTCGTTCATGAGACGATGGTGTAAACCACTGTACGAAATCCCCGAGGCACTAACAGGATCAGTATGGCGGGCAGCGTTACTCGTACTCGTAATACCAACTCTATCGTAATTTTTGGTTCGCCCAGCAGCGAATTGATTCGCTGTTTCGCCATCAACGTCAACACCAAGGCTAGCATCAGAAACTTTAACTTTCAGCTCGCGCTGCGCGGCAGCAGATTCAACAGGCTTAACAGAATTAAGCACTGTAGACTTCCCTGCTTCGTCAACTTGATTGTCTCGACGCAAAGCCCTAACATCACCAGAAATACATGAATTTTCATCCTCATATGATGCTATTATACCAACGATTATGAATGTGATGGATAAGAGTAACAGCGGTCCCAAGAAAGAGCTTTTGCGCAAAAAACTATGTAGTGAGTAACCCACATCTGTTAATACGATCAATTATAATATTTTTTTCACATTTCCTAAATATAACTAACATAGCGGACAATACTTGCGCATCATCACTGAGCACGTTAAAGAGCGCATGTGAATGACACTCAAGTCCGCACCCGTTTTGCCCCCTCACCTACTGGATATCTTCATGTTGGAGGTGCTCGCACAGCCCTCTTCAACTGGCTGTTAGCACGAAAATTAAACGGCACGTTTGTGCTACGTGTTGAGGACACTGATGAATCGCGTAACACTGACGAAGCACGCCAAGCGATTTTTGAAGGTATGCAATGGCTTGGACTCGATTGGGATGAAGGGCCAGAAACAAACAAGCACAATGGCGGTGATCACGGCCCGTATTTCCAGAGCCAGAGAAGTGATATCTATGATAGATGGTTTCAAAAGCTTGTTAAAAACGACCGTGTCTATGAAGACGATGGTGCATGGAGGTTCCGTTTTGAGCGCAAACCCATGACCGTGCATGACTTGGTCTGCGGTGATATCACCATTGACTACCGTGATGAGTCGAACACCCCAGACATGGTAGTGAAACGATCCGATGGATCGTATGTTTTTCACTTCGTCAATGTGGTGGATGATATTGAGATGAAAATTAGTCACGTGATTAGAGGGGAAGATCACCTAATGAACACGCCCAAGCACCTACAGCTTTTTGAAGCCTTTGGCGTGATGCCTCCTGCATATGGGCACATTCCCTTGATTCTGAATATGGATGGCTCCAAGATGAGCAAACGCGATATGGGTGCCGCTATGGGTGAATATAGCAAAAACGGCTATGTGGCACCGGCTGTTTTCAATTTCCTCGCACTACTTGGATGGTCTCCCAAAGATGAGACGGAGGTCATGAGCATCGATCAGATCGTTGACAGGTTCTCCCTAGAAGGTGTGAATCGCTCGCCCGCAAAGTTTGATGTAGAGAAGTGCACATGGATTAACCAGCAACACCTAATGGCTATGAAACCAGATGCGTTTGCTGCCGCAGCTGCTCCTTACGTCGCAAATGCCAAACTGACAGGCGGTGACAACTACGCGAACATCGCGGCATCGGTTCAGGAAAAGGTAAAGTTGCTAGCCGATGTACCAAATGCCATTTCTTTCTATCTGAATTCCGATTTCCCCTATGATGAAAGCGCTCTCGCCAAGGTGAAAAAAAATGCCTCCGCTAAAGACTTACTGGGTAAACTGGCAGATTCTTTTGAGGTGTCAGATTCATGGAGTAATGCAAAGGAGCTCATCGGAATCACAGCACAAGCCAATGATACCAAACCAGGACAGCTGATGTTTCCGACACGTGTTGCATTGAGCGGACAAGCTGGTGGCCCAGACCTGGGTGCCATTCTGAAGATTCTTGGCAAAGATGAATGTATACGTAGATTAAGGAGAGCCGTTTGCATTCTCTGAATGAATAACGTATAAATAAAGTCATGAAAAATGTTTATCAACTGGCTGATCTGGCGAATCGCAAAACACTAGACGCGGGCTCGGTGAAAGCTGCGAGGCTTGCCGTAATCGGGCACCCAGTTTCACATTCCGCATCACCACAAATGCATCAAGCAGCTCTCGATGACCAAGGGCTTGATCTTCGTTATATCCGTTTGGATATAGCACCCGGAGATGTTGCAGAAGCCATCAGCAGAATGCGCGATCTGAATTTTGTAGGCTGTAATGTTACAATAC
>DPWT01000129.1:0-2756 GCA_003527555.1 Verrucomicrobiales bacterium
CATTGTTTCTGATTATGAAGCTGGAAGCGGTAATAGCCTGAGCGGACTGGCACCCAACGCATCCGAATATACTGGATTTAGGACTCTTACGGATGAGCAAATTGAGGACCTTGCAGAGAAAATTGTCGAGCAAGTCCGTCTGCGCGGTCCATTTCTCTCTCTGTCTGAGTTTGTAAACCGGCAACTCAGCTCCAACACGGACTTGTCGCTGGCGGGAGCCATACAGACTGCCATCAACAATCTCGAAGAAGATCCGATGGAAGAACTTCGCAACCCTGCAAACAAGCTCTCGGATACGACAATGTTTGAAACTGATTCTGACGATCCGAAACTCGATGGAGTGAGCTACGAATATCCCAAAGCTGCTGAAGGTAGCAGCGCACACGGAGTGCCCGGTTGGATCCGGCAGGCGGATGTGCTGAGGCCCATCGCTCCAGTTCTCTCGGCTAGAGATGATACATTTACGATCCGAACGTATGGTGATGCGCGTGACAACGATGGTAATATTCTGGCCCGCGCCTGGTGCGAGGCAACGGTTCAGCGGAGTCGGGACTTCGTAGATTCCGCGGATCAGGCGGGCTCAGTCGAGCCTCCCACAAGTGCTGTTAACCAGACGTTCGGTCGCAAGTATGTGATTAAATCCTTCCGCTGGTTGAATACAGATGAAGTTTGATTGTGTTTTGTTTAGATCCCACCACAGTGAGTTCATGAAACATTGTCTGTTTGCCCTGCTTTTTCTATCGTGTCTACCTACCTATGCGCAGGAACCCGAGCCAAAGAAAAGTAAGCGAACATGCCGAATTGTATTTCCTGAGCGCCCTAACAACGCACCCAAAACTGTATTTCTTTTTGACGGTAAGGAGAACCAGAGAGTCTTTCTGCCGAGTATGAATTTTTCAAAAGTGATCAGCCTTCCTAAGGGTGAACTCACGATTATGATGGCAAGAAACGAGATCACAGATCTAGAAAATTTGCCTAAGGGTGCCCCGATCTTAAAAATCCCGGAAACCGTCAGAGATTTTTATATCCTCGTCACTCCTGACCCAGTAAATAAAAATCTGCCGGTGAAAATGAACCTCGTCAATGCCGGTGACGGAAAGTTGGTGCCGGGGAAAACACTGTGGTTCAATCTTACGAAGCATCGGATTGTAGCTAATTTGGGGGAAGGCAAAATGATGGTTGATCCCAAAGGCTGGACCATAACGAATGGCCCGATCCCCAAGAGCGGTTATTACCGGGCAGAGTTTGGCTATCAAGTCGAAGCCAAAGGGAAAGCCCGGAGGATCACCGAACAACAATGGTGGCATGATGCCAACAGCAAGCACCTTGGATTTATCGTGCCTTCAGGCGGTAGGCTACCAAAGATTTTCTTTTTCCGAGATTTCCGGTGAACGGGGTCAAAGATTTCGTGGCGTGAACCGAATCAGGGTTTTTCATTTAGCCCTCTCTGCCACGGGATACTGCCGGATTTTTGGATGTGCTGCATCAGTTTGCTCCTAAGCTCTTTTGCGATCTTACCTTCCGCGGGTAATGGGTTTTTCTCGTAGGGGTCGGTTTTTAGGTCGATGAGAACCATGGGTTCAAATGGGGAGTTCTGCAGTAGTTTCCAGTTTCCTTGGCGAATGGCGTAGTAGGCGCGTCCTTGGTATCGCATGTTACCTTCACGCCGAACCCAGATCATGGTGCGATCTGGATCTCCTGCTGCACCCTTTGTCCAGACGGGTGCCAGGCTTTGGCCGTCGATTTCGTGACCGACTTTCAAACCGGCGAGCTTAGCTAAGGTGGGTAAAAAATCCATGGTCATCCCCGGAGTGTTACTTCGTTTTCCGGCAGGGATTTTACCTGGCCATACGACACATGTGGGCACGCGAATGCCCCCTTCCCAGTGAGCCTGTTTGCCACCACGAAGCGGTAAGTTTGATTGGGCATGGGGGATGGAGCCTCCGTTGTCGGAGGTGAAGATGACGAGGGTGTCTTTGTCGAGATTGAGTTCCTTCAGGCTGCTGATGACTTTTCCGATCTCATGATCCAGATGCTCGATGAATGCGACGTTGGCAGCCCGTTTGGGGTCGATGCCCTTTTCTCTTTCCATCACCTTGTCCTTCCATTCCTTGGGAGGCTGGATTGGGAAGTGAGGTGCGTTATAGGCGAGATAGAGGAAGAACGGCTGCTCGGGTTTCTTGGATCGGTCTTTGAGGTAATTGATCGCCCAGCGCGTAAAGACCTCCGTGGCGTGGCCTTCTGCTTTGATCGTTTCCTTGTTGTGGCGCATCCAGTTCACACCGCCGCGCAGGTGGGTGTAGTAATCGTTCATCATGTCGCCAAGGAATCCGTGGAAATGGTCGAAGCCACGGTCGTTTGGAATGTTTGGTGATTCGTAACCAAGGTGCCATTTTCCCACCATGCCGGTGTGGTAGCCTCCAGATTTCAGTAGTTCGGGGAGCGTTGGACCGTTGGGTCGGAGGTAACCCCAATTGCCGGATTTGTTTTGTCGGATCACTCCCGGTGCTCCAACCAAGTCAGGATAGCGGCCAGTCATCAACGAGGCACGCGTCGGTGTGCAGACTGTGCAATTTGCATAGAATTGATCATAGCGCGTGCCCGCCTGCATCAGGGAGTCGAGACTCGGCGTGCGCATATCCTTGGCTCCGTAACAGGCAAGGTCACCGTAGCCGAGGTCATCAACGAGGATCAGCAGGACATTCGGTTTGTCGGCAGCGTGTGCGCTGTGGCTCAATGCTACAGCTGCCAGTGAC
>DPWT01000129.1:2957-5368 GCA_003527555.1 Verrucomicrobiales bacterium
CCAAAATACGGAGCCAATGCCTCAGGGATGGTTATGCTGCCGTCCGCTTGTTGATACTGTTCGATGAGGGCGACGTAGAGGCGTGGTAATGCGGTGCCAGAACCATTCAGTGTGTGGCAAATCTGGTTTTTGCCATTTTCGTCTTTAAACCTCAGCTTCATGCGGCGTGCCTGGTAGTCGGCAAAACTCGAGCAGGAAGAGACCTCCAAAAACTTATCCTGACCAGGCGACCAGACTTCGATGTCATAGGTCTTCGTCGATGAAAATCCAATGTCGCCAGTGCACAGCTCAATCACGCGGTAGTGCAGTCCGAGTTTCTGCAGGATAGCCTCGGCGTGCCCGGTGAGTTCTTCTAGCAAATCAAACGATTTTTCGGGGTGCACGATTTGTACGAGCTCTACTTTATCGAATTGATGCATACGGATGATGCCTCGGTTATCACGCCCTGCGCTGCCTGCCTCACGGCGGAAACAAGGCGTGTATGCGGTGAGCTTCACTGGCAGTTGGTCTTCGGTGAGTAAGGTGTCGCGGTAGAGATTGGTCACCGGAACCTCGGCAGTGGGAGCGAGGAAAAGAGAGTTGTCCTCGATGCCATACATGTCGTCTTCAAACTTGGGAAGCTGACCGGTGCCTTCCATGCACTCGCGTTTGATAATGTGAGGTACGTTGACTTCTTCGTATCCGTGCTCACGCGTTTGTGTGTCTAACAACATCTGGATAAGCGCGCGTTCGAGTCGGGCACCATTTCCCCGGTAAACGACATACCCAGATCCTGTTATGCGGGTGCCGTCCTCAAAGCTGATCAGTCCATGTTTTTCCGCGAGGGCGACGTGGTCGAGTGGCTCTGCGATGTCGGGCTTCTCTCCCCACACGCGGATTTCGGGATTGGCATCCTCATTGTCACCTACGGGACAGTCAGGGTGGGGGAGGTTGGGGATGCCCATCAGCAATTCCGTCTGGCGTGTGCCGGCGGCATCACCTTGTTCGTCTAGAGTGCTGATCTGCTCCCCAATTTCCCGAACCTGCTCCTTGATGTCCTCTGCCTCATCGGCTTGTCCTTGGCCCATCAGCGCGCCAATTTGCTTGGACAGCTGCTTGCGGTTGGATTGCAGCGACTGTTTATCGGTCTCGGCTTTACGGCGTGTCTCGTCGCAGGCGAGAACCTCATCGATTAGCAAATGGGCGTCGCCGCCTCGGGTGGCAAGGCGTTCCTTGATGGCTGCGGCGTCTTCGCGGATGGCTTTGATATCAAGCATGGCTGAAGATTGATAGCGGATTAAGCTGATTTTTAAATCGTGAAATACTCAAATACTCAAAAAATTTTCAAATTGGAGTTTGGAGTTTGAAACTTAAAACTTAAAGTCGGTTTGATGTCAGGCAATAAAGCAAGCTGGGCGACCGTCTGCCTCGGGCTGGCGCGGATGATTCTGCACACGCGCGAGCTGCGCAGGAAGGTGCTGTTTCAGCTCGTGATTGTGCTGCTGATCGTCGTGGCTCTTGGTGCTTGGCCATTAGCAAACTGGCTCGCGCAAAACGTCTGGCTGTTCCTCACCTGGTGGGCGATATGCATGATCTACGGCGTGCTTGTCATCCTGCTCGCCATCTACGACATGGCGGCGGTGGTGAAGGAAGAGCGGGACAAGATGGAGTGAGATTTTGGATGCAAAACCAGGCTAGCGTTAAAGACTAGCGTAACAATGTCTCACTTGGAATTGGTCTTACCCAGTTCTATAAGTGTGAACGTCGCAACCATTGCGCGATGGTCGGATGGATAAGGCGACACAACAATGTCCGCTCCGGACGCCTGGATGGCCTTGGCGATCTGGGACAATGGTTGTCCCCGCCGCGTGCCACCATTGAGCACATTGTAGGTCATGACCCGCAGTCCGGGCTTCTTCGTTTGAGATTGATCAGGATTTGCACGAGCCTCGCCAGAAGCGCAAACGAGACAAATCATGGTGATAGTAAGAATTGAAACGACTCTGTTTTTCATGATTTATTTTTTCAGGATGGGCGTTTGAGGTTGCCAGTTGCTGCTTGCTACTCGCTGGTTTCCGGAAGGACGAAGGTTCCCAGAACGGCTCGATGGTCGGATGGATATGCGGTGATGGCAATATCCGTGTTCGGATTTGTTTCGTCGATCCCGACGGTTATCGCACCGATGGGGGTCACGCCGGCTCCCCAGTAGTAGACAAAATCAATCCGGTCGTGGACTTCGTTGGCACCGACGCTCGGTGGCGTTGTCCGGCAAGACCCTCGGGTATCCCGCGTCTGAGCCCTCGGTGCTCAAAAGGACCACCGCGATACCGCGTTTCTTAAAATCGGCCAGTTCCTGCTCGGTGGCGCGGTAGAGGATCAGCCCGTCGCCTTGCCATCCGGTGGTGATCTCCACCTTCTCCATTTCCCCGTAG
>DPWT01000131.1 GCA_003527555.1 Verrucomicrobiales bacterium
TAGAAATCCTGCGGGCTCTTAAAAACCCAGTGGCAATGCCGGGTGCCGCCGAGCTCGCCTATTCACTTCAGGAAAAATCTACAGCTGTGGTGTCGAGTTCATCTCACAGTTGGGTGGACGGCTGGGTAGAAAAACTCGAATTGATGCATTGTTTTAATACGATCGTGTGCCGAGGTGATGCTCCAAAAATCAAACCTGCGCCTGACCTCTATATAGAAGCCGCTCAACGTCTAGAAATCAATCCATCCGATTGTATTGTCATCGAAGACTCGCTCAACGGCATGCTCTCTGCTCATTCGGCAGGAATGCAGGTTATCGCCATTCCCAACCGACTTACCAGCGTGCTGGATTTTAGCGCTGCAGACTGGAGCGTTAACGCCCTCTCAGATCTAGTTTAATTTACGCAAATCCGCATAACCAGCTCCGAGTAAGCTAGCACCTGATACTAACTTTTTGTTACGAGCTCGATGATATTTCCAGTGCATGAATAAACACTTGCCCCACATCAGATGTCGTATGGCACCAATCCATGCAAATGATTTTCATATCATATTCACTAGCCAGTAGTTCGCAATCCGCTCGCTACGGCATTCACAGAGAATTGCAGGGCGTTGAGCAACTCATTCGTTGTTTTTTCGTCACCCTTTTTCTGAGCTGCACGCCACTCCTTTAATAATGCAACTTGCTGATGATGCAGTATGCGAAGTGGGCGCTCACGCATTTCAAGAGTGCGCAGCATCCGAGGGCGGCGCTCGGCAAATGTAGATCCAAAAATCAAATCGATCATCTCGCCAGTACGACTAAACTCTGCAACGATAAGATTTTGAAAGTCATCTTTGAGTGCCTGATCCTCCACCAAACCAGCATAGGCATTCATTAAATCAAGATCCGCACTAACAAGATTTGTCTCAACATTGGTAAGGAGATAACGCAAGAATGGCTCCTCATGAATAAAGGTGGAAAGCAACTGGAAATCAGCCGGATTTTCAACGTGTAGTTTCGCCAGCGCCGTGCCAACCCCAAACCATCCAGGCATATAATAGCGTGCCTGAGTCCATGAGAATACCCATGGTATAGCGCGAAGGTCATCCAGTGAGGCTGTGCCAGTGCGTCGTGATGGTCTTGAGCCAAAGCAGCCGTGCTCAAGTGCATCAATTGGAGTGGCCTGACGGTAGAACTCGATAAAACCCTCCTTATCTAATAGAGAACGATACCCCTTCCTACTCTCCGTGCTCAGCCAGTGCATTATTTCCTGATACTTGGGATCGCCAAGGCTGGATGTGCCATGCTTGCCTTTGTTCTCTGTAATAACCCCAGTAACACCAGCAAGCAGTAATTCTAGATTATACGCAGCATTCGCGTGATGCGCATATTTACGCGGGATCACCTCGCCCTGCTCGGTGACACGCACAGCCCCTGTTACACTTCCCTCAGGAAGCGAGCGGAGAAACCATTGAACAGGACCCGCACCACGACTGATCGTTCCTCCTCGCCCATGGAAGAATTCACACTCAGCACCCGCCTCGTGACACGCAGTCGTGATCTCAGACTGAGCTTTTTGAAGAAGCCACTGACCAGAAAGAAGACCGCTGTCTTTATTAGAGTCCGAATATCCCACCATGACTGGCATACAACATTCACCACTAGCAACCACGCGTAGGAAATGCTGACCAGGGTCAATGGAAAGATAACGGCTAACAACCTTGCCCGCGCGATCAAGATCATCACCCGTCTCAAATAGCGGGCAGACCTGCTGTCGGCTTATCCACATACCGTCTTTCCAATCCGCCATACCTCCCTCACGAGCAAACAAGTGAACAAGTAACATATCCGATACCTGACGTGTCATACTAACGACGTAAGGACCAAGGCCATCCAGCCCATAACTACGGGTGTGGCGGCGCAGCGAGGTATAACAATCCATCACCTTGCCAATCTCAGTATCTGGCTCAGGTTGCCACTTTCGCCACGGCCGATCATTACGCAGCTCATTTAACAAAAACTCAATGCGCTTATCCTCTGGCCAGTCTGAAAACCCGTCAGCCTCAGCTATGCCTACTGCTCGAAACATCTGCACCGCTGCCTTATCATGAAATGGCGAGTTCTGACGAATATCGAGTGTCGCAAGGTGAAACCCAAATACCTGCGCTAGACGTTTGAGAGGAAAAATCACTCCATGCGCAGAGCGGTTAGCTCCAATTTCCATTAACGTGTTTTCCAATAAATTTAGATCTTCAATATATTCAGCAATATCCGAGTAGCCATCTAAGGGATCGAGCTTCTCACGCATGAGGTAGCAGAGACATCGCCATGGCTCGTTGAGATTAACAGCATATGGATAGTCTGCTCGGTTACCAAGCTCATCACGCAACGCGTTAATGCGCTCTGTTAACCGAACTGGCACCTCGTCAATATCTGGAGAAATTGTCAGCACGGTAGCGGCTGCTCGCAGCTCACGTTCATGCATTCGCATGGCATGTTTTCTGAGCCTACGCAGAGTATTCGCCGTAACTTCTGCCGTGACAAGTGGGTGACCATCACGATCACCTCCGACCCAAGTTCCTAAACGAAGCTGCGGGTAAGCCACTGAACCGCGAAGTTTTTCCACATCCCAACCCGCAGATTTCCATGAGCTTTCTAATGAAACATCAAGCTCACGAAGCGCATAAGGAAAGACTTCGCGTAAATAGTATATGACGTTTCGCAGCTCATCAGTAATACTCGGGCGCGATGCATGGATTTCACCCGTATGCCAGAGGGTCTCCAGACTAATCTGTATGGAGTCCATCACTTTCTCTAAAGATGCAGGATCCTTGCGGTAGCGATCCCAGTGCACAAGATCCTTGTAGAGCGCAAGGTGTCGCTCACGCACCGTGGGTCGCTTGGCTTCGGTCGGATGTGCTGTGAGCACAGGTGTCACAGACACTTTAGACAGCGTCTCGAGCACATCATTCTCCACAAATCCCTGCGCCTTCAAATCATGGAAAATCCGCCCCCATAAGCCTTGCTCAGATTCAAAGCCTAAGTCACACCGTCGACGCTGTCGGATTTTCAGCGCTGTGCGCTCCTCCACCATATTGAGAATTTCAAAACAAACTGCCTGCAGCTGCGCCACTGTGGCCGCTTCCTCAGGGTCATTCGAGTGATCTTTAATTTCATGGCCACGCCACGGGATCGAGTCAGCAAGCTTTGCCTCTTCCGGCAATACATCGGCAAGCATATCCATCAGGGTGCCTAGACGATTTTCTAGCTCCTCAAACCCTTCTTTTCTGTAGTCCCTATTAGCAACTCGAATTTTCTGATTAGTGGCAAGTGATGGCTTATTGCTCATGTGTGATTGATCATCGCAATAGTAGAACAGTGAGTCCAGAGCGAATGGTGTTCTAAAAATCTGTTCAAATGTAAAGTAATCGATCATGCTCAGCTACAGATGATCCGAATTGAAGAGGGCGCAGGTGCCACAAAAGGAGACCTGGCTGAGCGCATGGAAATGATGTTTTCAGCCTCAGGGGGGCTAGCTGCATCGCCAGACTTTGAATACAGGGCGGAACAACAGCAAATGGCAGTAGCGGTTGCCAAAGCATTAGAAAACCAGAGTGTGCTCTGTGCCGAAGCAGGCACTGGTGTAGGTAAGTCACTAGCTTATCTGCTGCCCGCGGCTCAGTTTTCGCTAGATACTGGCAGAAAGGCAGTGATTTCGACACACACCATTAATTTGCAAGAGCAATTGATCAGTAAGGACATTCCACTAGCTCAAAAAATTCTGGGCGGAGATCTTAAAGCCGCCTTACTGAAAGGTCGTGGAAACTACGTTTGTCCATTGCGATTGCGCCGTGCAATGGATTCAGTGGGTGATCTATTCAGCACCAGCGAGTCCGAGGAGCTGAAAGCAATATGGGACTGGGCAGAGGGAACAAATGATGGCACACGAACAGATTTAGATTTTCAACCGTCAGCAAAAGTTTGGGCACAGGTTTGTAGCGATGGAAGCGTATGCACGCACCGCACTTGCGGCAAGCGAGGTAATTGTTTTTACCAGAAGGCTAGAAAACTAACAGAAGAAGCGGATATTATTGTAGTCAACCATACGCTATTCTTTTCGCTATTCGCGCTGCAAGAACTATCGGATGAAGATGTTGGATACCTATTCCCAAATGACTTTGTTATTTTTGACGAAGCACATACGCTTGAGCATGTTGCCGCAACCCAACTTGGTCTACGCCAGAGCCATGCTGGCGTTAAATTCGAGATTCAGCGACTCTATAACCCGAAGAATCGTAAAGGACTTATGCGTGCTCTGAACAATGCACCAGCGATGAAGGCGGCAGAAAAAGCTCTCGATGCAGCGGACGAATTTTTCAGCAGTCTTAATGAAGAAGTGGCATTCGGTAAATTCAGCAAAGAATTCCGAGTGCGAAACCCAGACTTCGTAAAGAATACATTAGGCGAACCGCTGAGGACACTCTGGCAAGAAATAGAAGACGTGGCTGAGAGAATGGATAAGGAATCAACCACCAAAGGAGAGCTCATGGATGGCGCTCGGCGAATGCGTGAGATACACGCATGTGTTAGGATTTTTCTCGACCAAGATGACGATAAATCAGTTTATTGGGTACAGAAAGGAGGACGCGATGGTGACATGCTCAGCATTCACTCGGCACCGGTTAATGTGGCAGACCGCCTCAGAAAAATGATGTTTGGCCCAGACCGAACCTGTATCTTAACAAGTGCCACACTTGGCACGGGAGATGAGCAACTGACTTACTTTCGCAAACGTATCGGAGCTGAAGACGCCATATCCGTAAAGATTGGTAGCCCATTCAATTATAAGGAGCAAATGCAGATCTACGTGATCAAGTCTATGCCAGATCCCACCAGTGATGATTATGAATCAGCACTGATCCAGTGGATTGGTCGCGTACTAAAATACACTGAAGGAAAAGCCTTTGTTTTATTCACTAGTTATCGCCTGATGAGAAACGTTGCAGAGGCGATGGAAGACTTCTTCTTTGATAACGATTGGCGTTTGCTCCTCCAAGGTGATGGTATGGCTCGACACAAAATGATCGAAGTGTTTCGCAAAGACACTAACAGTGTGCTGTTTGGCACCGACAGCTTCTGGGCGGGTGTGGATGTCCCAGGCGAAGCTCTCTCAAATGTGATTGTGACGCGGCTGCCCTTCGCCGTGCCTGATCACCCGCTTGTTGCATCAAGACTTGAAGCCATCGAAGCATCAGGCGGAAACTCATTCACAGAATACTCGGTGCCAGAAGCAGTGCTCAAGTTACGCCAAGGAGTGGGCAGGTTGATCCGCACAGCGAAGGATACCGGGCTTGTTGTTTTGTTAGATAACCGAGTAGTTAACAAACCATATGGCAAAACTTTTCTCAATGCGCTGCCAAATGCGCCCATCAAAATTGTAAACCAGCCTGCAGGAGAAATGTAAACAGGCACGCGATGGGGCAGGTCATGCTCGACGAGCTAAAGCTTGGATTGCCTGCTTCATTAACTGGGCAGGCCATTGACCGGGTGCAGTCTGCTCGCCCCCAAGGTATCCATAATTTAACAATGATCCATGCTGGGCATAAAGAAGGCGTGACACAGCAGCAAGCTCACCCATCCCCATTAATGACATCGGGTGGTCATTTCTCTGAAGAATATGAGTACAGCGTGCTAATTCTTGCACGCAATTATGTTGCACAGCTATTTTAACAATATCCGCCTCCTCGCTTAAATCAACTAGACGCTGTATCTCGATCTCCGCCGGAGTTTCTTCGAAGTTGTGGTACGAGAGAATTAGCCCAACCTCTTGACACCTGATCTGGTGAATCACAGATTTCATTTCTTCGTAAGAAGCTAGCTCAACATCAACCCAACTTGCATGGTCGGCAACTTCGAGCAAAAGCCTCGACCGCTCAGCAGCACACAAATCAGCCAAGCCGCCTTCCGAATAAGCACGCGCCGTAAATAGTAAGGGGAAATCTTTAAACCGATCCAATTCGTCTTTCAACGCACCAATATGTTCCGACATACCATCGAGTCGTATTTCTAAGATATCGCATAACGACGGCAGCTCCACCGGCTGCACGCAGGCGAGCTGATTCAGCGTCGCTACAGAGCCCACGACTTGTGGAGTCTCAGGAATGATTACGGTGCGTCTGCTCATAGCTAATTTATTAGTCCCATGTCTCATGATCTCTGTCAATGCCACGTATATCTTGATTTATGTTACATTTTGGACTTTTGGAAATGTGCAAGGTGCGTCAGAAGTGACATGTCCATGACGGACATGTAGATTATGAGTAAGACACTGGGTATAGGACTAGCAGGATTCGGCACCGTTGGCACCGGCGTGTGGGAAACACTGGAACGTAATGGAGAGCTGATAACTAGCCGCTCTGAGGTTCGTGCAGCGGTTAAGCGTATCGCCGTGCGTGACATATCAAAACCACGCCTAAAAAGTGTCCCCACTGATCTATTTACACCTGATTGGGAGCAAGTTGTCGCTGATGACACCGTGGACATCGTGATCGAGCTAATTGGTGGAACCACCACGGCATTTGATATCGTAGCCGCAGCCCTTCAAGCAAAGAAGCCTGTAGTTACTGGCAACAAGGCACTTCTTGCAGAACGTGGGCGTGAACTTTTTGCACTGTCCCGTGAGATGAATACACCAATATACTTCGAGGCTGCCGTCGCAGGCGGCATTCCAATCATCAAGGCGGTTCAGGACTCCTATGTAGGGAATCGCATTCAATCAATGGTCGGCGTGATCAACGGCACGTCCAACTACATTCTAGAGCGTATGACTGATGCAGGCTATGGATACGAGGAAGCCCTAGCAGAGGCACAGCAGCTAGGCTACGCCGAAGCCGATCCGACACTCGATGTCAATGGCTGGGACGCAGCTCACAAAGCAATTTTACTGGCTACTCTGGCCTATGGGTTCATTATTGATGCCGACAAAATATACGTGCGTGGCATTGAACGAGTACGTGCTATTGATATTAATTTTGCCAAGCAACTTGGTTTTGTCGTCAAGCTATTGTGTGTTGTGCATGAACATCCTGATGGCACAATTGAACTTCGCACCCAGCCATCATTTATCCCCCAAAGCCATGTACTCTCGAGTGTGAATGGAGTATTCAATGCTGTTGCTGTTCGTGGTGATACAGCAGGTGAGTCACTCTTCTACGGCCGTGGTGCGGGCAAAGACCCAACAGCGTCATCTGTGGTCGCTGATATCGTTGCTGCCTGCCATAATAAGACTTACGACAACTCACACCAAGGATTCTTGCCCTACAAAGATACGGGAAATATCATGGATATTGAAGATACAGAGACGCCTTACTACGTGCGCTTTGATGTAAACGACGAACCAGGAGTGATTGCCAAGATTGCTACAGCGTTAGCTGATGCAGGTATTGGTGTTGCAGGCACACACTCCCCTGTGAACGCAGAAGAACCAGATGCGGATTTTGTAGATATGGTTTTCCAGCTACATACCTGTAAGTTTGGCTTGCTGAAGAAAACTCTGAAAAATCTAGAGTCGCTTAGTTGTGTGAATTCGCGACCCGTGGTATTCCGGATTGAGAATCTTGGTTAGTCTGAGGTGTATACCTGGACAGGACCAACGCCGGAATTACCTTGAACACTACGTAGCTTACTGACTGCTTTTTGAATCGCCTCGACAGCGGTATCCACGTCGGCGCGGGTACTAAAAATCGACAGAGAGAGTCGCAGG
>DPWT01000170.1 GCA_003527555.1 Verrucomicrobiales bacterium
GAGCAAGGCGATATATGGCGTGCCTGCCAGGTGAAAGATGCACCAATTCAAGACTGGGTTAAGCTAGCTGTGAATCGTGCGCGCGCTACTGACACACCTGCCGTTTTCTGGCTCGATGAAACACGTGCTCACGACGCCCAACTCATCAATAAAGTTGGCCAATACCTCGGCGATCATGATACCGATGACCTCGAAATCCACATCATGTCACCTGTCGAGGCCACCGAATTTACTCTCACTCGTTGCAAAGCTGGCGATGACACTATATCCGTTACCGGTAACGTTTTACGTGATTACCTCACCGACCTTTTTCCCATTCTCGAGCTCGGCACCTCCGCCAAAATGCTCTCCATCGTTCCTCTAATGAATGGTGGCGGTCTGTTCGAAACCGGAGCTGGCGGCTCTGCCCCAAAGCACGTTCAACAATTCCAAGAGGCAAACTACCTTCGCTGGGACTCTCTTGGTGAGTTCCTAGCGCTTGCCGTTTCCCTCGAACACCTCGCCGAAAAATTTGGTAATGTTAAAGCAAAAGTACTAGGCGAGTCACTTGATACCGCAACTGGAAAATTCTTACTCAACGACAAGTCACCCACTCGAAAGCTTGGCGGCATCGATAACCGCGGCTCGCATTTCTACCTCGCACTCTATTGGGCAGAAGCTCTTGCCTCACAGTCAGATGATACTGATCTCTCCATCACCTTCGAGCCCATTGCTAAGGCATTGTCAGAAAACGAGGCGACCATAACTAATGAGCTCATTAGCGTGCAAGGCAAGGCAGTCAACACCAACGGCTACTATAAAGTCGATGACTCAATCACCTGCGACGCTATGCGACCCAGTCAGACGCTCAACCAGATTGTCTCGAGTATCTGATCCTTGATCTCACTCAAACTCATGCTTCATGTTCTCATTGACAGCTTGAGTCATCTGGAGCGTATTGTGATCAATGATTATGAAATACGCGCTGGCTCTCATTACATCCATTTTCCTAGCTCTCTCACTAATTGCTGCGCAGCCTGAATTGGTTGAAAGCAATGAGATCCCAGCAATCCAAATCACTCCAGACACCACGTTAAAAGTATTTGCCGACCAGAAATCACACGGTGTAACAGCGCCAACTGCATTAACTATTGATGAAAAAGGTCGCGTGCTGATCACAGAGACGTGGCGATTTGGAGACAACTTGGGTATCGATGACAACCGCCGCCGTAGGCACTGGCTACTCGATGACATTGCTTCGCAATCGACCGATGACCGGTTGGCCATGTACGAAAAGTGGCACCACAAACACCCACCTGAGACATACACAAAAATCCCCGAAAAAATCCGTATGCTGGTGGATGAAAACGGCGATGGCGTAGCAGATAAACACACCATCTTTGCTGATGGCTTTAACGCACCTCTTGATGGCACCGCAGCGGGGATTTTTTCATACAACGGTAATGTTTATGTTGCCTGCATCCCCCACATCTGGCTACTCAAAGATACCAATGATGATGGCGTTTCCGATTCCCGCAAATCAATCCAAGATGGATTTGGCGTTCGCATCTCGCTATCGGGTCACGACCTAAACGGCTTCGCACTTGGGCCCGACGGCAGGATTTATGCCACCATCGGTGACCGAGGCTTTAATATTAAAACCAAGGAGGGAAAGCACTACGCCTACCCCGATCAAGGAGCCATCTTGCGCTTCGATCCTGACGGATCAAACATGGAAGTTTTCCAAACTGGACTGCGAAACCCTAAAGAAATAGCGTTCGATCAGTTTGGTAATCCAATCACAGTAGACAACAATTCGGATCAAGGCGACCAAGCACGTATCGTCTACCTCATGGAAGGCGCGGACGCTGGCTGGACGATGGATCACCAGGTCATGCACACGTTCAACCGTGAGGCAGGATTTAAAAAACGACCAATCAACCGGTGGATGCAGGAACAGATGTGGCAGCCACTTACGGAGAAAAACAAACACATCCAGCCTGCCTATATTCTACCACCACTCATGAATCTGACCAACGGCCCGTCAGGACTCACTTATCACCCAGGCCCAGTATCCTATCCGGGCAAACAGGGGCACTTTCTGATTTCTGACTACAAAGGCGCACCAGAAAGATCTCGTATCCACTCCTTCGCTGTCACTAATGACGGCGCCGGAATGCGGGTAACAGATAACTATATTTTTAACGACGGAGTCGCCGTCACAGATGTGGAATACGGCTACGACGGGAAAATCTATGTCACAGATTTCATCGAAGGGTGGGCCACCAAAAGCCAGGGAAGGGTTTACACACTCACTAAAAAAGGCACTCATAACGACCGCACAATTCAGAGTGTCAAAAACCTCATTACCAAAGATTTTACAAAACTTTCTGACACTCACTTGGTTTCGCTACTCAAGCATCCTGATATGCGTATTAGACTGCGAGCCCAATACACACTGGCAAATGCAAAAAAAATATCTCTGCTAGAGAAATCCATTCGCGCAAATAAAGACAACGTCATCGCTCAACTTCATGGCATATGGGGCCTAGGTATGGTAGCTCGTAAGGCTGATCCCACTGCTACTGCCCGACTTATCTTTCACGCCCACCAAAGTCACCCGCTTGAACTGAAAGCAAGTATCGCAAGATGTCTCGGTGAGGTTACCTCTAAAGACAAAGTAGATGCGGCCCTCATGCACCTTCTACAGGATAAATCCCCACGCGTGCAATCATTCGCAGCTATCGCTTTAGGAAAAAGAAAATATCACCCAGCATTTGATACTCTCGTAAAGCTTATTGCCAAAAATAATGACCAAGACGTGTTCCTGCGTCACGCTCTCGTGATGGGGCTACTCGGCACTGGCACCGAAAAACAGATTGCTGCTCTTAATCGCCACAAATCCTCCGCCGTACACCTTGCTGCTGTCGTGGCTCTGCGAAGACACGAGAGCCCTGAAATCGCTAAGTTCATTGGTAAGTCACATGCCGTCAAAAATGAGGCAATCCGCGCCATTCATGACCTCCACATTGAATCAGCACGCAAAAAAGTCGCAGAAATCCTGCCACGCTACGCAAGCACTTTAGGTGGAGTCAATAAGTTTACACCCATGATGCAACGCCGCTTGCTCCACTCAGCATTCCGCATCGGAGGCGACAAAAACATTCACGCACTTCTCGCTTTTATTGGCTCAAAAAACGCCAGTATCGATCTTAACCAACGCCGAGAAGCAGTACGCTTGCTATCAATTTGGAATCATCCACACACAGTAGATCAATCGCTTGGACGCTACGCACCTCTCCCAAGAAGAGACAACCAGAACCTAATCAAGATTCTTCAAACAGAATTACCCGATCTCATCGACGTTTCGAACCCTGTGGTCGCTGAGCTCATATCACTCATCAGTCACTACAAACCCCACCTCAATACAATTCCCTCCAAGCGTTTACTCGCTATCAGCCAAGATAAGAAAATTAGTAGCTCTGCACGCTCCGAGGCACTGCGCAGCGTTGCCGCTAACCCCCCAAGAGATTTTGATACCCAACTCAGAAGATTTGTTGCCAACACAGACCCAAAAGTAGCTGGCACAGCTCTCAGCCTACACGTCGATCGCCATCCCACCGCCTCATCGAAACTCATTCTGCAAGCATCCGCCATAAAAAGACCCGTCTCTCTGCGCCAAACCGCATGGTCACTAGTGGCGTCATTAGATAAAATCGATAACTCTGTCGCCGAAACGCTCAACAAAAAACTCGATTCACTCACTGCAGGAAAAGGCGACCAGCATGCCGCACTCGAGATCCTTGCCGCTGCAAAAAAACACACACAGTCAGCTGCCGCATTAAAAAAATATCAGAAATCGCTCGATACCAACAACCCTATCTCACCGTATCTTGCTGCTCTCAAAGGAGGCAACATGAAACGTGGTAGGGCACTCTTTAACTCCCATCCAGCAGCCCAATGCATGCGCTGCCATACCACCTACAAACATAGCGATGCCGCCATGGCAGGACCAAATTTGCACGGTGTTGCGAGCCGTGGCGACCGCCTGTTTTTACTAGAATCACTAGTCAACCCAAATGCTAAGGTAGCCAAAGGCTTCGGTGAGGTTTCCGCCATGCCACCAGTGGGTTTACTGATGGAAAAACATGAGATTCGTGACGTTGTAGAGTTTTTATCCACTCTCAAAAAGCACTAGTTATACAACCCAAGTTTTACACTTGGGTTTTTCTGTAGGCCACATAGGGTTTGCGAATATGAAATGGATAATATCAGTTTGCCTCATTGCCATCACACCAATGGCCATAGCAGCCACAAGCGATAAAGAAACTATCGTCGCCGTCTACGATATGGAGGGCATGATTTCAGAGAGCGGGCAGGTAAGTGGTGGGCTATTCGACCTCAGTGGCAGCTCAGACCGACCACTCACGCACTACGATGTAGTGCGCAGTATGAAGGCCGCTGCGACTGACGACAACGTCAAAGGAGTCGTCCTTGACCTTGGAGGTGCAAACATCAACCTAGCCCAGCTTCAAGAAATGCGCCGATGCCTCCTCGCCATTCGAGAGGCAGGTAAAGATGTTTGGTTTTATACTGAAAGACTGAGTAATGGCTCGGCAATCATCGGCTCAGCATCGAATCATTTTACTCTACTTCCAGAGGGCGACGTCATGCTCACCGGCATGTATGCAGAGTCAATGTACTTTAAAGGATTGTTAGACAAGCTCGGCATCAAGGTCGAAGTGATTCATATCGGCGATTTTAAAAGCGCTGGAGAAACACTTTATCGTACTGAACCAAGCAAATACGCTACCAAACAACAAGCGGTTCTCTTCGACTCCATTTTTGAACAAATGATAAGACAGATCTGCGAAGGTAGGAAAATCAAGCCTGAGGTCTTGCGCCAGCTTATAGATAAAGCACTCATCACACCTGAAGAAGCTAAAAAAGCTAAGCTCGTAGATTCACTCCAATACAGAACCGACTTCATCACAACGATCCGCAAGCATTATGG
>DPWT01000057.1 GCA_003527555.1 Verrucomicrobiales bacterium
TGACAAGCACCTCGCACTTGCTGCTAAAGAATTTCCGAAAGCAAAACACTACCATGATTGGCGGAAACTTCTCGATGCAGAAAAAACGCTAGATGCCGTGGTGATTTGTACACCGGATCACACTCATGCTTTTATCGCTAACTGGGCACTGAACCGTGATCTGCACGTCTATTTGGAGAAACCCCTCGCAATCACTTGTGAGGAAGCGCGCATCGTGCGTGCGAATTATCTCAAGCGCAAAGACAAGGTGGCTACTCAAATAGGCACGCAACTTCATGCAGGGGCCAATTTCAGCCGTGTCCGTGAGCTCATCAAAGACGGTGCGATTGGTGAATTGAAGGATGTGCATGCCTGGGGCAATAGGCAGCATCCTAAGCCAGGGTATCTTCCCGCGGCGGGAAATCCCCCGAAGCATTTGAACTACGATCTGTGGCTCGGACCATCACCGCACCATCCATATAATCCGGGCTACTTCGAGGCCATGAGGGGACCCGGATCAAACTGCCTGAGCTGGAACATGTACTGGGACTTTGGCGCCGGGCAAGTTGGTGATATGGGCAGCCACACGATGGATCTCGCATGGAATGCACTGGATGCCGATTTGCCGACGTGGGCAAAAGCTACAGGTGACAAGTATAATCCCGACGTGACACCCGTGAAGCTGGCTTCTTCTTTCGGAATTCCGGCCAACGACTGGCGACCTGAGATTCGGCTGAACTGGCATCAGGGAGGGGCGATGCCCAAATCACCATCTGACATCATCGACCTCAAAAAAATTGGTCATGGAGTGATGTTCAAGGGCGATAAAGGGTTCCTTATTGCAGACGCTAGACGGCGGATTCTCATACCATACGGACGTGATGCGAACATGAGCTACTACGATCGACGTGACCCCGAGGAGATGCAGCCAGAAGTCGGGCATTTCCAAAAGCAATGGATCGATGCTGCGAAGTCGGGCAAGTGCGAGACCGCTTGTGACTTTGAGTATTCCTCTAAAATGATCGAGACCATGATGCTAGGTCTAGTTGCTTACCGAGCCGGTGACAAAATCGCCTACAATGGCGCTACTGGTAAGTGTGACACGCCGGAAGCGACTGCGTTTCTCTCGAAGAAATACCGCGACGGCTGGACACTCGACGGCTAACAGCGGCGCACGATCATTTTTTACGGCACAGGAGTCAGCGCTGCGGGCTTGGCTGTGATTGCTTTGTGCACGGTCTCCGCGATGATTTTTGCGCCTGCGGCATTCGGGTGCACCGTGTCAGGAAAAAATTCAGGTTTACCGCTTAGCGCGGTGTAGAGATCGATGATTTTCACCTTGGTCTTTTTTGAGACTTTATCGAGCAATGGTTTTACTTCGGTTTTGATGGTTTTGTCAGAGATTCCCCAACGGCCTGGATAAGCTGGCACTGGATAACAGACCCAGATGGTGGGTTTGCTCTTGAGAGACCTTAAGCTTGCTATCATTTCCACATAGTTAGCGACATAATCTGCCTTGTGTTTCCAGTTGCGCGGTTTGGTGTCGTTGGTGCCTAGCTTGATCACTACGATGTCGGGCTCAAACGCGAGAGCTGCCTTATAGGCGCCTAATTTCCAGTAGGGTTTGTCACCCTTTTTGAGTATGGTGGCTCCATTGACCCCAAAGTTTTTTACTTGGTAATTATTTCCTAACATCTTTTCGAGCTGTAAGGGGTAATTATTTTCACCTCTATTTTTTACTCCCGCCCCAAAAGTAATGCTATCACCAAGACACGCTACTTTTTTAGCTTCTGCAAAGAGAGCAGAGTGCGAGAAAGTAAAAAATATAGTGACGCTTATTAGGTATTTAGGTATTGGATATTTATTTTCATATCGTTGTTTCACAATAACAAGTGATGTGATTTTTGTGATATTGTAACAGAAATTGCAATTAGTGGAGCGGTTAAGGTTTGCCTAGATCCACAATGAAATCATCGAAGAGGGCATTACCGCCCGTGCGACCACTGCGGCCTAAACCAATGCTCGCTATTTTACCGATATCCTCCGACTTGATTTTTTGAGTGTCTCGAAAGACGTTTTTGCCACTCGTAATTTTGACTTGCATGGTGGCGTCTCCATTGTTCATACGCTTTACATCGATACTCATTGTGAGCATTTCACCGCACTTAGGGGTAAAACCCATACCTGTATTATCTATTATATATTTATTGTTATCTACTCGCTCGTAGCGGAATCCGCCGTTGTTATAGCCTGGGTGAAATAGTGCTCTGACATTGCCGATCGAGACCCCTACATGATAAGCCCCTACTCCTCCATCTTTACCGCCTATTTTGGTTTCAATCCTAAAATTATCTGGAAACACAGCTTTTCCTGTTAGGTTTTTTGATAATAAAAGTAGCCGTTGATCGCCACCACCTGCACGGTTCCCTTTCATTTGTGCAACACCATTGGCGATGAAACCATCCATGCCGTTATCGCCAGAAAAAACCAGCTTATGATATCCATTTTCGAGTGTCGCATTAGGATTACTGAAAAACTCGACGAAGAGCGTGCCGTCAGGATTGATTTCTCCGGGTTTTTTTCTTTCATGTATCAGGCTGGTGGCAGCGCGGCGAACCAGAGCATTTTTCACCCATCGATTGCCATTTTCTAATTGGCGGATTATTACGTTCAATCGTTCTGTTACTTCTGGATCGTCGTTATTCTTGAATTTACCAAGCAAAGGCAAAATCTTTACTCCTAACAGCTTAAGTTTTTTTTGTGCTTTTTCGCGTTCATCAAAATTCTCAGAGCCGAGTTGTTTGATGGTTAAGTCGAGGTCTTGCACGGGGATAGCGATGCTTTGCAGAAATTTTTCGAGTGCAGGTGTTTTTGACGATATTCCTTGTTCCTCGAGGATTTGTAGCCGCCAATCATCATGACTATGAACATACGCAGCAAGCCCCCAGAGAAATATCATGGGGAGAAAAAAGATATGGAAGGCAGAGCACACTGAAGATAGATGCCGATATTAATTACCAAACGCAATAGCTAAAGAAATTAATCCGTTCAGAAAATCTGCTAGATTTAGAATATAGATTTTACTCAGCCGTGCCACCAGTCCAGTTGTTGGTCTGGAACGGGGAAGCGGGGAGTCCCTCAGTGTTGATGAGATTTGGGTTGGCAGAGCGATGCCAGCCGAAGCGAACGTGCTTGGGGGAGTTGATATTTTTGGCACTGACTATAACAGTGCTACCACTGATAACGGCCTTAGCAGGGACAAACTTACCAGCGGTGCCGGCGATAGCAAACTCGCTGAGCGGTTTGCCATCGCGTGATTTTAGACCAGCTAGCGCGTGGGCAAACGTAATCTGAATCTCATTGCCTTTGATAAGCATATTTTTGTAGAGTGGACCTGAGTAAGTGACGTCTTTTTTTAGGTAGTCTTTCGCCAGTGCCCAACGTGCGAGGCGATCGCCGACGTCGTGTTTATTGCGAGGGTGAATGTCATTGATATTATCGACAAGATCTGTGGTGACAATCATACCTGTATGTGGGATTTTTAAGGTGGCTACTTGTGCTTCCCAGAGTGCGGGGAGTTGTCCGTCAGCGTAGCGTTTGTTTCCCCATGGGGCGATTTGCACGAAGTAAAATGGCATATCATGATTATTGAAGGCATCGCGCCAACCAAGGATGAGATCTTTCATTTTTCCGTTGTAGGCGAGGCCATTTTTTTGAATGACATTGGTCTCTCCCTGATACCAGATTGTGCCACGCACGGCGAATTTTGTGATCGGCGCGATCATGCCGTTGTACATGTTGCCGGATGATTTTTTGGTGATGGTCCATGGTTCGATCGGCGAGCCCCCCCATGAGCTATTGATCAGCCCGATGGGCACCCCAACTTCCTTGTGGATTTTTTTTCCGAAGTGGTAGAGTACGGCTGAAAAGTTTGGAATGTTCTCGGGAGTGCATTCTTTCCATGTGGTTTTGACGTCTTTAGCCGGCTTTTTGGCGCGCGTTTTTGGAATATGGAAAAGACGGATATTGGAGTGATTAGCAGCAGTGATAAACTCCTTACCCTTTAGAGTGCCTTTGAGTTGCCACTCCATATTAGATTGACCTGAGCCGATCCAGACATCGCCAATAAGGATATTTTTGAGAACAATTTTATTATTACCTATAATTGTTAGTTTGTGTGACTGACGTTCGTTGGCGGGCATGCTAGGCATACTAACAATCCAGTTGCCATCCTGATCTGCGATGATTGTTTTTGAGTTTTTACCCAAATTAACGATAACTTTTTCTCCTGCATTTGCCGTGCCCCATACATTCAGTGGGGTATTACGTTGTAGGACCATGTGATCGGCAAAGATAGCCGGCAGACTAACATCTGCTAATGCGGGGAGCGAAGCGATGAACATAGTTAGTATGATGAGCCTGGATGAATATTTCATAGAAATGTAGATACGCGGTGGAATTATGGACTTCTGTCATTTAGTTGTGGTTAACCCAAAACGGATCAACTGCTTTGCTAGCCCATTTATCATGGTTATTATCGACCCTTTTGATCACAAACAGCTGGACCACACCGGTCAAATTAAATTAGACCAAGACGCTATCGTTGTTTGTTACCGACCCATTTTACCGCGTTAATAAGGAGTTTTTTGAAAGATGCATTTTGGTGCGCTTTATCATCGTGACCTAGTGTGATGCAAACGATGCGCGTCTTAGGGTCTTTTACCACCCATACACTGGGAATAGGCTCCTTTGTTTTGTCTGCGGCATTATGGCAGCAGACATGCACATACTCAGCAGACTTGAGTTTGATACGGTAATTTTCGTCGGTTATTTTAAAGCTTTTTCTAACCTCCTTGGTGATTGCATGTTCCGTATCAGAAACGGTCACCTCAAACACACCTCGCCCATGGCTTGGGGTGCCGCCTCCCACGAAGCGGTCGTTGTATCCTTTCCATGGATGTTTCCAGGTAGCGGCATGGAGTATTACTAATCCCTTACCGGTGTCAGCATGGTGATGAAGTGATTTTTGCCATGCCTCCGCCCCCCATTGCTTGTGGTTGCCGCTAAATACAACGACGTCGGCTTCTTTGATGAGCTTAAGCGCTTCTTCCAGGTTGGGTGTGGCAACGACATCTATCTCTCCCGCAGTTTTCAGTGTCTGTGCATCTGTGCCGAGAAAGTCGCGTGGAAAATGGTGTGAGCTTCCGGATCCGACAAGTAGGACTCGCAGCGTGTTGGTGATTGGGGGCTTAGAAAATGACTGCCCCATCGGCTTGGTGCTGGTGGCGGGGAGCTCAGCTCTTAAATGGTCAAGAGGGATAATACTAATGAGTATGGCAAAAAGTAATTTAGAGCGTTTCATAACGTAATTTGCTTTAGATGTTTTCCATATAACTGCCAATAATACTTCTCATATAATTACTCCACTACTCTCTTATGGTTTGGTGGTTTTTGGATAGTGTTTTGGCATTAGTAATGGGCGCAGCACCATCGGTGTATGATCCCGCTTGAGTTTTTTCCATGGATGATTTTTGTCCTGATTGAAGCGCCCCCACCAAAGACGTCCGCCCTGACGCCAGGCATCAATGATGATACCCTGATTGAATGGTTGATTGCGTGCTGTCACGACAATGCCATTATGTTCAAGTAGTGTGCCTTGCCTGCTGGTGGCGAGATGCAAATCGAGTGTTGATAATTTAAGCTGGAACAGCGGCAGGAACAAATCATCACGCCAATGATAGCAGAGCCCGCGTTCACGTAGGCCCCTGTTCACTAGCCAATTATTGAACCATGCCAGTCGTGCGGGTTTATAATCTCTGGACAATTTAGCCGCTTCTTCCACAGCAGTGATGGCCATTTGATCGGCCTCATGTGCAGAAACAACAGGTGCGAGTTTCTGCAAGTCGCAGCTCAATTTCTGCGCCTGTTTCTGGCGAAATATAGGTGATCCTGGATCGGCGCAGCTTATTATAAAAAGTGGAAAAACTCCCATACTCAGGCAGTTAATCAAATTGAATTTCACGAACATACTTACGGTTAATGGTATTGGGTCGATTTGCTTCGGCTAGGCAAAATTACAGCCTTTGATTGCGGGTAATATTTTATGTTTTGTAATCTATTATTGTCATAGAGCGATTTAATCGTAAGTTCTACGGCATCATAGATGTATATTTTACATACAAGCTGATATAGCAAATACCTCCTACTAGTTACCTATCAACCATACAACAGCACATCCCACAATGAATGACCCACTAAATCGACGTAAATTTATCTCTACCACGGCCCTCGCTGGTGCTGCCATTGCTGGTGCGCCCATGCTGCATGGACAATCAAAACTCAATGGCTCCAGTATCAAAGTGGCCGTCATCGGATGCGGTGGGCGTGGTTCCGGTGCGCTTGCGAATTTCATGGAAGCGTGCAAAATTCTTGGAACTAAAGCAGAGATTGTTGCCTTAGCTGATGCCTTTGATGATCGGGTTTCTCGTTTGGCTAAAAAGCACGGAGTTGCCAAAGAGCTACAATTTACTGGCTACGAAGCATACAAAAAAGCTCTCGCCACGGATTGCGAATACGTGATTATGGCGACTCCTCCAGGTTTTAGGCCTGTGCATTTTGCGGCTGCCATCGATGCTGGCAAACACTGTTTCATCGAGAAACCTGTGGCCGTTGACCCCGTAGGATCACGCGCCGTCATGGCAGCTGGTGAAATAGCTAAGAAAAAAGGTCTTGGTGTGGTTGCCGGAACCCAGCGCCGTCACCAGAAAAACTATCAAACGAACAAAGCCAAAATCGACGCTGGAGCTATCGGTGAGATCCGAGGTGGAGTTGTGCAGTGGAACGGTCGTATCCCATGGATTAAGAAGCGCCAAGAGGGATGGTCAGATAATGAATACATCACTCGTAATTGGTTGAATTTTACAGAGCTATCGGGTGATCACATTGTAGAGCAACATGTGCACAATATCGACGTGGCGATCTGGTTCTTAGGGCGCTTACCCGTTTCTGCACTTGGCTTCGGCGGCAGGTCCAGACGTGTTACTGGCAACCAATTTGATTTCTTTAGTGTAGACCTTAACTTTGGGGATGATGTGCATATTCACAGCCAGTGTAGGCAGTTGGCCGGAACTTATGGTCGGGTTGGTGAAATGTTTACTGGCACTCACGGTAGTTGTTATGGTGGTGGCAAGATGACGGGCAAAGATGTTAGTATTGCTGAAATTAAGCTCGAAAGCGAACATGGCATGGTGCAGGAGCACATCGATTTGATCACCTCGGTGCGTGCTGGTAAACCGCGTAATGAGGCTCAACAAATTGCTGAGTCCACACTCGTTGCCATCATGAGCAGGATGTCATCCTACACCGGACAAATGATCCGTTGGGTCGACGTTACCGAGAACAAGAGATCACCATTCTATAACTATAAGTGTCAGGTTGACCCTATTACATTTGAAACCGGATCGATCAAGTTGCCAGCCGAGGAGCCGCCTATTCCAGGCAAGGCTTGATGTGGCTTTAGCTCCTCTGGTTAGCCTGTATAGACCCAACTGATTAAGCCACAGAGCCAAAGCTCTGTGGCGTCATTGGTTGTAGTGTTAGGCGGGGTCATGTTTTATGCCAGGGCAGGCCAGTTGTGTGATTGATTTTCCTAGACTTGGTCTGGGATTGCAAACTCATCGCGCTGCGGAAGTTTCATCAGTGTATTGGCTTGCGTGGCCATGTTACCTACAAATTTTTCGGTCTTCGGGTCGAATGTGAGCATTGGGCCGAGCTGCATTGGGTCGAGGCTGCCGTTGTTGGCTTTCACCTGTGCGACGACCGAGTTGATAGTATCGCGTGCGTCTTGGTGTGACCCCATGGCCTCGCAAACTTGATCAGGAGTCGCCTGCTGACCTAGCTTGTAGGAAATATTGGCGAGGTGGCAAACACCGGTAGAGATGTGGCCAGTAGCAATCTCAGCGGCGAGATCATCTTTTTTGCCGCTACGGATGGCGTCAATGAAATTAGCGAAGTGTCCTTTACCAGCGTTGCCTGGGTATGCCTTAATGACTTTTTTTCCGTTAGTTTCGTAGGCTTTACCACCACCGCGAGCAAGCCTGATCATACCTTTCTCGCACATGATGATATTGCCCCCACGTGTGCCTTTGTAGACGGTAGGCGCTTTCCGCGAGGCGGAGTGTGGAAGGTCGCGGATTTCGACCATGATAGGCACACCTTGGTGCTCCATATAGGTGAAATGCATGTTGGGTGTGTCGCCATTATCATCCCATACGAAACGACCACCGGCCGAGCAGACTTTTTCTGGAAGCGTTTCCCAGCCGAGCATGTGGCAGAGGTCGTCCGTGTAATGTACAGCCCAGTTGCCCATCTCCCCGTCACCCCAGTCGAATTGCCAGTGCCAGTCGTAATGAAATTGCTTACGCATGATTGGCGTAGCGGGAGCAGGGCCGGCCCAGAGGTTATAATCGACACCCCCGGGGACGGGAGTAGGTTTGGTAACGAGCCCAATGGGTTTACGATGGTTGAGTTTCATGCAGTGCACCCAGAGAACCTTTCCATACTTGCCAGCGGCGATGTCTTTGGCGGCAGCTTGAGGGCTTGGGCATGAGCGTTGTTGATTGCCACCCTGAACAATACGATTGTATTTGCGTGCTGCCTTAATCATCTGCTGGCTTTCCCATAGCGAATGGCTAACGGGTTTTTCTACGTAGACGTGTTTACCTGCTTGGCAGCCAGCCACGGTCATGGAGGCGTGCCAGTGGTTTGGCGTTGCGATCGTGATGGCATCGACGTCTTTCATTTCGAGGATCTTGCGATAATCCTGTACTGCTAAGACTCCATCTTTCGCGTATTTGCTCATCCGGTTTTTATCGGCATCACAAACGGCGACGACTTTGACCCCGGGGACTCTACTCAAAGAGCTAAAGTGTCCCTTGCCACGAACACCCATACCGATCACAGCGACACGAACTTCCTTATTGGCACCTTGGGCGTGAAGGGAAGGGGCGGCTAGGACGCCAGCACCAGCGGTGGCGAGACCCTTCACAAAGGAACGACGACTAACGGAATTGGGCACATTGATAGAAACCATAAACAATTATATGACCAATCTCCCGGCTTGTCCAGATAAGGCAGGGAAATATCAGGTGGTGCTATGGAATATTACAGCGCACCCACACCCATACGAATTGGGTGTTAATGGTTGAGCTTTAAACTCCCTTGATTTTAGCAATTTCACCGAGCTCTTTTTGTGCCAGCTCTAACGCAGGATGCGATTCACCATCGACAATAAGTTGGTCAACTTGCAGCCATTGATTCGGTGTCATGAATACCAGATTTCCCTTACAGTCGTATGGTGTATTCAGTTTGAAATTGCGGGATGTGGTTGGCTCATCAATCGCTTGGCATGCAGATACTGGATACTGCGTGTCATTAAGAACGATATACGACTTGTTTGGTTTAACAGCGGTCCTGTTAACTAATAGCTGAGCGCGTTGTCTGAAATCAAACTCGAAGTCTTTTTCGTGAGGGACGTAGTTGTAAGTATACTCGTTTTTATCCTGAGGAGTTCTGGGAATACTATCGGAGTCAATATCATCTAACAGTTTTTTTACAAGGGGTTCATCACTCTTCCAAATTCTGTCGTATAGTGAATCGACGGTATCGCCATTTTCAAGAGGCACGTAATTTGTGTAAGCAATCTCACCGGTGTCTAAACCTGAGTCCATGTAGTGGACGCACATGCCAGATTTTTCATCGCCATACCATATCGTCCAGAAGCCGGGATGTCTGCCGCAGTGGCGAGGTAGGAGAGATGTATGGAAGTTTAAAACGCCCATGGGTGGAATATTGAGAAATTCATCAGGCAAAAAGAATTGATAACCAATGACAACAATTACATCAGGTGCCCATTCACGAATTTGATCCATAATACCGTCATCTTTTGGCTTTCCGCAGATGATGGGAATACTTTGATCACCGGCAATTTCGTGGATAGGTTTACTCGAGCTTCCGCCTGATGTTGTTGTGGTGATTCCTTCAGTAGGTGATTCTAAGATACCCACAATATTGGCGTTATTGTTTACAAAATACTCCATGTGAATTGAAGTGAGCTCCCAGGTGCGAGTACCAATGATGACAATGCGTTTATTTCTCATATTTTAAGTTTTCGTGTGTGAAGTTGATATGCTGAAGTCACCTTCGGATGGAAGATAGTTGCCAGACTTGACGTGCCAAGGAAATTTTAAAAGCGGGCAAGGGTTACCATTACTTATTTCTCTTATTGCATCGGATGCGAATGCGCTTCAATAAATATCTATGCCCATTCGCCCATGGTATTGGCCAGAGAAAGGACAGCCCGAGCGGACTGAGCCATTTACCTGGATTGTGGAAGGTGTCATCGCCGCTTCATGGTGGCCTGATCCCTATGTTTTCGATCTCTTTGATGACCACGGCATCAAGGCGGTGGTGAACGTCTGCGAGTTTGATAACCGTCAGGATGTGCCGCCACATTTGAACTACTACTTTATTCATGTGCCCGACTATGGCGTACCGAGTCAGGAGCAGGTTGATCATTTTATAAAACTTATGGATAAGCATCACACCGCACGAGAGCCAGTGGTGATCCATTGTGTGGCGGGGTGCGGGCGTACTGGGCAGTTCATCATTGCTTGGTGTGCCAGAGCTGGGTTTATTCCGAAAGGGACGGATCCAGTCGATTGGATTCGCTCAAAACGTAAATGTTGCCTTGAGACTGGTGCGCAAGAGCAGTGCGCGCGGCTGCTGACTAAAAAATATCGCTCAGCGAATGGCTAAGTGTAAGTGAAGGGGGCTCACTTTTGCCCGGGAAAAAAGCCATTAGCGATGCAACCTCAAGTGGATACCACGGCTGATTCCCATTACCGCGGTGTTTTATAAAAATTGGGAAACTATAATTGTAATGGTGACGTGTTGCTCATGAACTCAGGCGGGCCACGTAGATTCGGTGCCAGGCCTGATCTGATTGCTCATGGGGTTTCGCTGGATGTTCCGTTAAATCGAACCCGGCTTTCTTGATTGCCATCTCAAGTCTTGGTGACGGCGATGCCATCCAGTAAGCAAGACAGCCACCTGGGTTAAGCGATTCCCGTAAAAGCGCCATAAAACTTGGCGTGTAGAGCTTTACATTGTCCTCGGTGATCACTGCATCCGGCGTGTCATCGATATCGATGAGAATCGCATCGTATGTATCACCATCTCCAAGGCAGTCGAAGAGATCAGCTAGGATAATATTTGTTCTCGGGTCATCGAGTAAGGGACCATTGTGTTTAATGAGGTAGGTGCGGTTCCATTCGATGACTTGACTCATTAATTCAGCAACATCGACGGTGGCAGGCGAACCGATGACTTCCAAAACCCGCTTGAGAGTGAACCCCATGCCTAGTCCGCCGATCAGCACCCGCGGGTGTTCTGGTCGGTTTTTCGCACAGCCTAACAAGTCTTCGCACCCTAAATCTGCTAGCATCTGTTCTGACCATGTTAGGTTAGTGCTCATCAGCTCCATCCCGTTATATTCTAGGATAAACTCACCGTCTTGCTCGTACAGAGCGAGCAAGCTTCCATCGGGCATGCTGGCTTTATCTAGTTGAATATAGGAATTCATGTGGCCAAGTATCGCCGTATCCACGCCCTCGGCAAGGGCATTGGCAGGCTGATTAAGAAATACATATATCTACAAAAGATATCTACGGAGTGGCAGCTTGATTCGGCGCGTCATCGTGGGCTGCGAGTGACCGCGCCTTTCGCACTTAAGTTGGTGCTATTAAGGTTTGGCTCTTTTCTAATACTGCTACTTGATTTCCTTTATCCAGATATTGCGAAAGCGTACGTCTTGTCCGTGTTCTTGAAGTTTGAGTGGCTGATCGCTTGGATCGTTTTTGACACCCCCGTTGGCGTGCTTCACTGGAACGTTGTCGTGAACCATAATTCCGTTCCACCAGAGTGTCAGGCGGGCAGGGGTCTTAAATTTTTCACCCTGCCACTCGGCGGCTTTAAAAATGAAATGAAACGAATGCCACTGACCGTTGGGTCGCCATGCATTACCCTTGGGCACGTGCTCCATACATACAGCGCCGATACCGTGAGGTCCGATCTTCCAACTGTAAGGGTCTTTGATATTTTTTCCTTTTGGTGATTCTATCTGTAGCTCGTGACGGTTCTGCATGTAAACTCCGCTGTTAGAATAGCCGTCGGGTTTTCCGTCGCCTCGTTTACCTAACATGACAAACTCCACATGACCTTCAAAATCGTGGTATTTCTTTTTGGTTATCAGATCGTGGGTGCCCCACTTCTTGCCGCCGTTGGTCATGAGCACCATAGCATCGTCAGTTGGGCTTTTCACCACTTCCCAGGTGATATTCATGTTTTTCTTCGGCCACATTTCCCAGTTTTTTTTAACTGATTCCATGGTGCCGTCAAATGGAACGTCTGCACCCTCGGGTGCCTTGGTTCCGATATCTTTCGACTTATCGTATCCGGCTTGTTGCTCAGGTTTCTTGGCTGTGGCCAATCCAGTACCGAGTGAAAAGACTGCGCAATAGGCGAAGAGCGGGTAAAGGTATTTCAATTGCATGGTCAGCATCCTACGACACGGAAATAAAGAACCTAGCGAAAAATATCAAGAATGTTGCCTTGGGTAATTAATTACTTCATTCGGGTCTCTGCCGTTAGAGACTATGATCACTCCCTGATCGGTAGTGTGATCATTGCTGGCCTGCAGGTAGCGCCTCAGCATCTGAGGATTTCATAAATTTGTAGAGATCAGAATCTGTCGACAGGACGAGAGTGGATTGTTTGCCAATGGTGTTTCGATACATTTCCATGGTTTTAATGAATTCGTAGAGCTCAGCGGCTTTGGGGTTCTGGCCGTAGGCCCGGGCGTAAATCTGCGAGGCCTTAGCGTCGGCTTTACCTTTGATGGTTTGCACTTTCTTGTAAGCCTTGGAGGAAATTTCGTTGAGGTCGCGGTCCTTGTCGCCGAGGATTCGGGCAGCCTCGCCTTCACCTTCGGAGCGGAACTTAGAGGCGATTTGCTGACGCTCGGAAATCATTCGTTCATAAATTTTTTCGACTACGGAAGGGTTGTAGTTGATACGCTTAAAGCGAACATCCAGCAGCTCGATACCAAGTTCTGCCAGCTTCGGTTTGGCCTCGGCCATAATCTCTTCTTCAAGAACTGAGCGGCCTTTACTGATTTTTGGAAGGATACCGATGCTGCCAGATTGGCCGTCGGTTAGTTCCTCTAGTGTTTCGTCTTTGACTGGGACGCGCTCCTTATCGGTGCGTACGATCTCGATGAGGTCGTGCTTACCGATGATACTACGGGTGGCTGAACCGAGGATGTTTTCCAGTCGAGAATCGGCGGTGCGTTCGTTGCGGAGGCCTAGGAAATACTCTAAAGGGTCCTTGATTTTCCATCTTCCGAAAGTGTCAACGGCGATATAGAGTTTGTCCTTAGTGGGCATCTCGTTGCGCTGACCATCCCACGGAAGGATATTCTTTGGGATACGGTTAATGACCTGTATAAAAGGTTTTTTGAAATGAAGGCCCGGTTCGGTGATGGGCTGGCCTACCGGATTACCGAACTGGGTGACGATGACTTGTTCGGTGGGTGTGACGGTGTAGGAGCATAAGTAAAAGGCGGCTACTAAAACGGCGAGGATGACGGGGGCAATTGCGAGGAGGGGACGTTTCATGGGTAATTAAAAGGTCAAAATGGTAGCTTATTGAGAAGAGATTTAAACGGAAGAGATGCTTTTTTGGTCTGCTTTATTTGTCGTTGAGGTTGAGCAGCGGCAGCACGCCCTTGGTGGCCTCGTCGATGATGATCGTTTTACCGAGCTTTGGCAGAATTTCTGACATGGTTTCCAGGTAGAGGCGGCGGCGGGTTATCTCTGGGGCGGCAGTGTATTCGATCAGTAGCGCTTCAAAGGAGGCAACGTCACCCTCAGCCTCGTTAACACGCTTTGCGGCGTAACCGTCGGCGGTGGAGATCATGCGATCTGCCTCGCCGCGAGCACGGGGGACTTCTTTATTGTATTCACCATTGGCACGGTTAATCGCGCTTTCCCGTTCCTGCTGTGCTTGGTTTACCTCATTGAAAGAGGATTGGACCCTGCGTGGCGGGTTAACGTCCTTGAGCTGTACCTGAACGATACGCAAGCCCATGGCATACTCTGCTGTGGCGGCTTGGAGTTTCTCAGAGGCGATACTCTCGATTTCCTGACGGCCTACGGTGATGACTTCATCCACGGTGCGGTCACCAACAATCTCGCGCATGACGCTTTCTGTTAAGTCACGGAGGGTGGCATCTGGTTGACGGACGGCGAACAGGTATTGCTGCGGGTCTTCAATGCGGTATTGAACTACCCATTCGACTAGTGCAGCGTTAAGGTCACCTGTGACCATGGATTTTTCTAGCTCTTGTTCTCCGGATGATGAGGCTTGCCATGGGTTAGTGGCGCCCAGAGTGCCGAAGCCAAACTCCTGCTGAAGTTGGCGGGTAACCTCTACAACATGAGTGCGGTCAATACCGAAGGGTAGTTTAAAATGGAGGCCAGGGCCGGTGGTATTGATTGGTTTTCCAAACCGAAGAACGACAGCCTGCGAGTCTGCAGAGACGGTGTAGAAACTGGTGAAGATACCAACGAGGATAACGAGGCCGTAAATGATACGCCGAATCAAGGTGAAGTTGATATTAATATGTATATTTGTGTTGGGGACCTGTGTCATATTACCTGTATGTATCTAGAACAGACACGAACAATCAACTATAATCGGTGGTATATTTTTTGTAACCAAGGGGGAGCTGGGCAAAGCGAGAGGTGAGGTCATAGACGACCTATTAT
>DPWT01000081.1 GCA_003527555.1 Verrucomicrobiales bacterium
TAACACCGGACGACACCACTGGCATCGGTAAATTGGGTGGCACCATTTTAGGGACTACCAATAAGGGACATTTCGCTGCAAAGATTGGAGAGGGAGATGTCGCCAAAATCCCCGAAGAAATCATGTCTAAGGCACGTGATAATATGAATTTGCTGGGGATAGAGGCACTGGTTGTAATTGGCGGTGACGGGTCGCTAACAACTGCACTGCAAATGAATCAAGATGGGTTTAATGTCGTGGGTGTTCCAAAAACGATTGATAACGACCTCCAAGCCACAGCCATGAGCTTCGGTTTTGACAGTGCTGTAACCTCAGTAGTGGATGGGCTCGACCGGCTTCAGACGACGGGGCAAAGCCACAAGCGCGTCATGGTGCTTGAGGTGATGGGACGGCACGCCGGATGGATTGCTCTTTGGGGTGGCATCGGTGGTGGTGCTCACGTCATTTTACTTCCGGAGATCGACTTTGATCTAGAAAAAGTGGCCAATTTCATCAAGCAGCGTGAAATTGATGGCCAACGCAGTACGTTAGTTGTGGTGGCAGAAGGCGCTAGAATTAGCGGGGGCGAATTAATTACCAAGGGTGAGGGATCTGCCAGTGAGGTCACCTTGGGTGGTGTTGGGCAGATTGTGGCACACCACCTTGAGAAGATGACAGGTAAAGACACGCGGTCTTGTGTGCTAGGGCACCTTCAGCGTGGAGGCTCGCCAACGGCAATAGATCGAATCCTCGGCGCACGTTTCGGAGTTAAGGCAGTGAAAATGATCGAGACAGGCGAGTATGGTCGTATGGTTAGTTATCAAGCTTATCATGTAGACTCAGTGCCTATCGAAGAGGCTGTGCACCAGCTACGCTTGGTGAATCCCGATGGGGAAATGGTGGATACCGCACGCGCTCTGGGTATATGCATGGGCGACCGATAATTTTTAAAACCAAATACTCAAATGAAAGATCCATTACTTAAACTTCTAAAATCCAAGGCTCGGTTCAGCAACACAGAGTTGGCCGAGGCCCTGAGCCTTCAGGTGGATGCTGTAAATGACCAAATCTCTCAGTGGGAGGGGGATGGTACGATCCTTGGTTATCAGGCGGTGATCGATGACGAAAAAGCCGGTGAGATGGGTGTGGCTGCATTTATTGAAGTAAAACTAACCCCTGAACGAGGTGGGGGGTTTGATCGCTTGGCCATGCGCATTGCTCGTTTTGACCAGGTATCATCATGCTACCTCACCAGTGGAGGATATGATCTGATGGTTGTCGTCGAAGGCCAAGGCTTGCGTGATGTCGCTCAGTTTGTATCAGAAAAGCTCAGTACCCTTGATGGAGTTCTCTCAACAGCTACGCATTTCCGACTGAAAGCCTATAAAGAAAACGGCTTCATCTTTGAAACCGAAGAGCCTGAAGGCAGGTTGCCAGTGACCCCTTAGTCAATTCCAATTAACGCTAATGGACTACTCGAAAAAAATTTCGAAGCAGGTTGCTGGTATCCCACGGTCGGGTATCCGCGACTTTTTTGAGCTCGTACAGGGGCGCGATGATGTGATATCGCTAGGTGTTGGAGAACCTGATTTTGCGACACCGTGGCATATCCGCGAGGCAGCGATCTATTCTCTTGAGAAAGGATTCACCAGCTACACTTCAAATCTTGGTTTGTTATCACTGCGGAAAGCGATCAGCAGATATGTTGATGATTTCTTTAAAGTGAACTACAGTGCTGACTCTGAAATCCTCGTCACCGTGGGAGTCTCAGAGGCTATAGACCTCGCGTTACGAGCATTGATTAACCCAGGGGAGGAGGTTGTTTTTCACACACCATGCTACGTTTCTTATCTTCCAAGTATTGCGCTAGCTTATGGTGTTCCGGTCGAGGTGCCTACAAAGAAAGAAGACAACTTTGCCCTCAGGGCAGATATGCTCGAGGCGGCAATCACTCCGCAAACACGCGTGTTAATGCTGAATTTCCCTACTAATCCAACGGGTGCTGTAATGCCTGTGGATGAGCTCGAGAAGATTGCACAGCTTTGTGTCAAAAACGACCTTATCGTGCTCAGTGATGAAATCTATTGTGAGCTGTGCTACGGAGAGGACGAGCATGTCTCGATTGCTACTATGCCAGGCATGAGAGAACGTACGATACTACTGCACGGTTTTTCCAAAGCTTTTGCGATGACAGGATTTCGACTCGGCTATGCATGTGCGCCTGCGCCACTCATCGAAGCCATGATGAAAATCCATCAGTATGCAATGCTGTGTGCGCCCATGACTAGTCAAGCAGCAGCGCTTGAAGCTCTCGAAAATGGTGAAGCGGCCATGCTGGAAATGCGCGAAAGTTATCATCAGCGCCGAGATTTCGTAGTCGGTAGGCTAAATGATATCGGAATCGAATGCCACTCGCCGGGTGGTGCGTTTTATGTTTTCCCTGATATTCGTAAATTTGGCATAAGCAGTCAGGAATTTGCTATGCGCTTACTTGAAGCTGAGGATGTTGCTGCTGTTCCAGGTGATGCGTTTGGTCAAGCAGGAGAGGGTTTCCTGCGTTGTTGTTATGCAACGTCACTAGATGAACTTAAAACGGCGATGGATCGCATCGAGCGGTTTGTCGCTACACTTTGATGCCCGATCAGTCATGAGGCCTTTATCTGAGATTAAAAATGACCGCACGCTAGCGCATGTTGTCCCGCTTGTTGCATTTATGGTCATCATGTTGCCATGGCAGTTCGTGGGAGATTTAATTGAATGGAAACATCC
>DPWT01000071.1 GCA_003527555.1 Verrucomicrobiales bacterium
CTCGGTGTCCAAGTCCACTACTTCCACACCCAGTTGCTCAAATAAGTATAGCATCCCAGATGACTCTTCATCAAACATCGACCAGGAAGTCGGCTTTATCTGGAAATCATTTCCAGATCTTTCACCCCCCGAAATCATAAACACAAGGTGACCTCCCTGCTCAACCCAATCCATCAATCGTTTGGCGCGCCCCATGGTATTCATTGAAGAAGGGGAGAGAAAAATCGTCGAAGTTCCGTAGTCCAAGTCCCCCAATCCACTGCGCTGGTCAACTTCATGATTGTATTTTTCCAACAATCGCTTGGCGGCAAGAAAAGCATTGGATCTAGCCTCACCCTTGTATCCTGTAGTACGGCGCTTCTGTTCTGTTTCACCACAGCTGCAGAGAAGCAACGCCGAAACTATCGCAAGGATCACAGATGAGCCACGGTTCATTGTCGCCCCCTCTCCTGTTTAACATTAGAAAATGGCCAGTTGTCACAAAGTGTCACCATCGTATGATCATCAGGCTGCTGCTTGCCATAAGCAGCTAGAATCCAGGCATCGGTTAAAGAGGAGAAATAATCAGCATATTGATGCTGCCCAAGAGACTCAACTCGTCTTATGCAGTCGCTCTCAGTATCACTCTCCTCAATGGAAATCTGATCCCGAAAAACGAACCAAGTGATCGACCCACGATAGAGTAAACTGAGAGCGAGCTTATAGTCACCCTGCCCCCATGTCTCCCGCGCAGCTGCCACAACATCATCGGGTAGTGACTCAGGGGCCACATCCATTCCCATTATCTCGTGAGTCTTTGCATCTTGAGAATCACGAATGAGCGTGGCACTAGAAGAGAAAATATGTCTGTTTTTTACTATCAGCCAAATCAATCCAGCGGTGATGGCCATCAAAACAAGATAAAACATTATCGTTCCAACAACCCCCATAAAAGAAGGTATTCCTAGACCGCTGAAAAACTCACTTAACCAGCCAGACGAATCACCATTAGTTTCTTTCGGCACTTCTACGATACGGTCATAGACAGTAAAGTCATCCGCAGCAAGAATCTCTGAAATGTCTTCCTGAAGCACACTCTTCGCCTGCGTATTGGGTGAAAATACCATCATAGCCAAACCCATCAGAACTGTGAGAAGAATACTCGAATGCATTCCGGTCAACTTACTTTTCCACTTCTTACGAAGTCGAGCACCCAGCCGTTTGAATGCCAATTCGATATCCCACCCCTCTGTTAGGGTGCGACTATTTACATAAAGGGCGAACCCAGAGCTCACGTAAAACGGCTCCATCAGCATAAAGGAGAGCAACCGCACAAGCGCGATAGTCCATAGCAGGCCACCAGCCATTTCTGTCCAATCATAATAGGAAAATAAGTCTCCGATACTATCAAACCATTGATCACTCACATCACTTGGCACCATCCAGATGACCAACATGACCAAGCTAATACCAGCAACAAATTCTAACAAAATAGCCACGAGCGTCGCAGATACAGCACCCTCACCCCCATTCCTTTCCAAAAGATTGACCCGCTGCCTGTAAGCTGGACCTTTAAGCCCCTCCAATTCGGAGATCGGCATACTAAGCCCACGTGAAGGGGAAAACCTACCAACCACGAGCGCAAACCAAAGTCTGCCCACAAGCAGCTTCGGCCACGCTTTAACTACTTCTTTCATCTTAGGAACCGCGCCAAAAAGCGCACGGCTAACCACCATCAGCGGCACGCGGTCATAGATCGGCTTCAGCCACCAAGTGCAAACGATAAACCAAAATGGATGATTCCTGAGTAATAAGGCTAGCAGAATCCAAAGTGGCACAATAGTGATTAGCCATGCTTTCCAAATGGCACCAATATGCCTAGAGGCGAGGGCACAACCGAGATCGATCGACTCCCAACGCACACGTGGGCGAATTTCGGCTGTGACATCCTCAAGCTTCAATAGAACTCCTCTCCTTTTTGGCTGACCTCACAGAAATATGCTTACCAGCAAGGCCAAGGTAAAAAATACAGACAAGCCAGAGTGCGATACCAATGCTGTATTTTACCATCGGAGGCATTGCCTGTGCCGACCAGAAACCCTCGATCGCAGCAGCAATAAAAGTCATGATCGCTGCACCAAAAATTAACGGTAACGACTTCTTACCCGCATCCATAAGCGAGCGACGCAGAGTTTTCCTCCCCGGGTTGAGTAATCCCAGCCCGATACGCATACCCGCCATCCCAGCGATAACCATTGCAATTAGCTCAAATGACGAGTGCCCTGCAACAAAGGTATAAAATGCTTCGGTACTACATGCCACATGAATATATGCGACCACGGCGCCAAAAAACACACCATTATAGATCAAAAAGAATAATGTGCCCAAACAAGCGATTATTCCGCCAGCATAGATTCTGAAATCAATGCCGATATTGTTCCAAATGTAGTGACAGAACATCATGAAATTTGAGCCGTATGCATCTCGCAAGTTCGATATTTGATCGTCAGGACTCCCATACATCATATCCAGATCTTCCATCATATTCGCCCCCAAGACAGCCTCAACCCAAGAGAAATCCGGCCAGTAAAACCCCGCCAACGCAACCCCGACCAACGGCAGGATAAATGCAAGTGTGCAGACAATTAACAAGCGCCACTCGGCGCGTACCGCCACGGGGAAGTCAGTCAACACGAACCGAAACAATTTATCCCAAGTACTCCCAGCCCTGCGATGAATCTGTTTGTGCCCACGGATCACAAGACCATTGAGCCTCTCATTCATCAGCACGCCATACATTCGATGACGTGCTAGAGCAAGATCGGTGCACACCTCCCGAAACATAGTAGGTATTCGCGAAACATCTTGCGCCTGCTGGCCTTGTTTCTCCAGCTTCGCCAGCGCCTCTTCATACTCAGTCCATCGAGCATGATTTTTTTCTTCAAATTCTTTCCCCTGCATTGTCTCGAATCCAAGCTAATGTTTCTCTCCCAGCCACTGCGCCATACCCAACAGCCGAGACATTCCAGCTTGCCCCGTTCTCCCAGTAAGCTCCTGAGCATGATCAGCAAGCTCTATTCTTCTGGCCTCCGACCACATACCGCCTCGCTCCCGAAACGCCAACAAGGCCGCTTGCTCCTCACGCGTCAGCACCACTCCCGGAGAGCTACTTTCCAATGCTGGAGGCAAAGAAGCAAGGTGCATAAGAGGCAAGCGATCATAAACCACCACCGTATTGGCAAGCAGATCACCAAGCCGTTGAAACCTCCGATTCATTAGAGTGCTGAGTAGCCCAAAACCATATGTGGGAATTGGCATTCCATCGGCAAATCGCAGCATATTTCTAATGAACGACTGCCCAAAAGTAATCGGCGCTCCCGATGTATCCACCACACGTAATCCCATCACACGCTTACCCGGAGACGCACCTCTTTTACCAGCTTCGAACACAACGTAATAAAAAAAAACCAACACAAACATTATCAACATACTCAGTCCCTGTGCCACATTTCCACCCACAATTAGAGAAAATAGCATAATCAGAAAATATGCCACCACACAGACTCCAATCCTAATTAGTAAATCGATCAAGTAAGCAAGTACACGCACGTATGGCCCAGCCGCGCGCAGGTAAATCTCCACACCTTCAGCCAGCTCGATGCTTTGCAAGGTATCAATACGATCAACGGGATATCCGTTTATAGTAGCCATCAGTCAGAGAAATTATTTACAGCGCCAGCATGAAAAGTTCATCGTTCTCAAACTATCAAGACATTTACCAAGGTAAAGCGGGAATAAAGATCACGGATCGTGTTTTGATGCTAATGCCCGAAAGCCCTACCCTCCTACCTATTACAGACTATCGCCGCCATGCGGCCTATCAGCCGAGAGTGCTCAAGCGGTAGACCGTGCATTTCACGCCTTGGCTACCCTTTTTCTCTATACGATCCACGCGTGTTCCAAGCGCCTGCTCAATCATTCTTAGCTCAACGGAAATTAATGAAGGATATTTGGAAAAAATCCGATACATGGGATGGTGATACTCCTCGATCACGAACCCTTCCTCTGGTGAGTAATGGCAATGGCAAAAATGCCCTTCTTTTGCACGCGCATCAGCAAATCTAGTCGATTTTTCGACCAATGACTTACCAGCACTAACCAACTTAATCCAGTGATCACGCCTCTGCTCAAAATAATGATAAAGCAGCTTCTCCGGTGCCACCTGACCAAAAGCAGTCTTAACTCCATCAAGCAAATCAAGAACCAGATCAGGCCCACCCTCAGGAAACAGCGCATCACATTTGCGCGTCAATTTGTAAAGCTTCTGTGGCCTGCCAACCTCAACACGTGGCACACGCCACACCTTAAGATAACCCAACTCATCAAGCTTCACACAGTGCTGCTTAACACCCATATAACTCATACCAAGCAGTTGCGCCAATTGCGGAATGGCTAACCCGCCGGACCGCTTGAGCTCACCAATGATCCCGAGGCAACTTGGCTTGCAAATATCGCGCATGATTTCAGAAAACACAAAAGAAGTCTATATACCATAATCTCAAACACCAAACTCCAAATTCGTGACAAGGTCATTTTTTGACAAAATGAGTAATATCCTCTAGCATGATGAGGAAATGTCCGAAATCGTTTTCAAATCACACGCACCAGGCTTCTGGCCCAACGATACCCCTGATCAGTGGAACAATCATATCTGGCAGTTGAAAAACAGGATCACTTCGCTGAGCGCGTTAGAACAACACGTAGAATTGTGTGAAGAAGAACGTGCCGGTGTATTACTCTCAGGTAACAAGCTTGCCATGGCAATCACGCCACACTTTTTTAACCTCATCGATAAAAATGACCCCGATTGCCCAATCCGCCGGCAAGTCATCCCACGCATCGAAGAAACACTAACAGATCCCGCAGAAATGTCAGACCCCTGCGGTGAAGACTCCCACATGCCCGTACCGGGACTAGTGCACCGATACCCTGATAGAGTCCTGTTTCTTGTAACTGATCGCTGCGCCGCTTATTGTCGCTACTGCACACGAAGCCGTGTTGTATCCGGTGTCTCTGAACAAAAATTAGAGACCCAATGGGAGGCTGCCTTTGATTATCTAGAAAAAACTCCCAGCGTGCGTGATGTTCTAATTTCAGGCGGTGACGCTCTCCTATTCTCTGACGCTAGACTCGACCGGCTACTATCTAGGCTTCACGCAATCCCACACATCCAGTTTGTCAGAATTGGATCTCGTATTCCCATATTCTTGCCGCAGCGTATTACTCCCGAACTATGTGCTATACTCAAAAAATACCACCCTTTATTCATTTCCATTCACGCCAATCACCCCAAGGAGCTGACATCAGAAGTTCGTGATGCACTTGGTAGACTTGCAGACTCGGGAATCGTCATGGGAAATCAGAGTGTGTTGCTCAGCGGCGTCAATGACTCAGTGGATATCCAAAAAGAACTCGTGCAAAAGCTGCTGATGTGCAGGGTGCGTCCTTATTACCTTTACCAATGCGACCTCATCGAGGGCTCTTCTCATTTAAGAACAAGTCTTCAGAAAGGTATCGACATCATCGAAGGACTGCGGGGCCACACGTCAGGCTACGCCATCCCACAATTTGTGATCGATGGACCTGGTGGTGGCGGTAAGATTCCCATCAATCCTGATTACGTTATCAATCACGATGATGGCGGTATCACATTACGCAATTATGAAGGAAAAAGGTTTCACTATCCTTCCGCATCAAGAGTCGACAGTCCAGAATACAGATAAAATGCATTTTTTTGACGCCTTGGCTTGACCTTGTTCTATGTTTATGGCTTTTTCCGCGCACGCCTTTTTGCGTAATGTGCACCCGTAGCTCAGCTGGATAGAGCGCCTGACTACGAATCAGGAGGCCAGGGGTTCGAATCCCTTCGGGTGTACCATTTATAACCAACCACACAGGTGCACTTGAGCACCTCCATTAGCGGGGTCTACACCAATGTTTGGGGACGAGGCATTTTTTTTGATAGTTGATATTGGGTTTAACCGCACTGTGCAATGACACGTAGGCGCTAGTTTTCGAAGTTTCTAAAG
>DPWT01000161.1 GCA_003527555.1 Verrucomicrobiales bacterium
TACTCACACCTTCCCGAATCCCATCCATTGATGGCAAAGCTCTGTCAAACGCTCAAAAGTCAGCCTAAGCGGATTGTCTTCCCAGATGGTGAGGATATTCGTGTGCTGCGTGTGGCCGCTCGTATGGTCGCCATGGAGATCGGGGTGCCTATTTTATTGGGAAATAAAAAAAGGATCGAGACAATGGCGAACGAAAAAAATATTAACATGTCATTTGTCAGCGTCATAAATCCTAGGGATTCTCGCGAAATTGATCTTTTTGAGAACAGGCTTAAAAAAATGTCGCGCTATCGTAATAAGAATATCGATAACCCGCGCGAACTAATCACGAGACCACATAATTTCGCCGCAATGATGATTCAGTATGGACACGCCGATGGCATTGTGGCCGGTAATTTATCATCCCCCACTGTGGTATTTCGTGCTGCCATCTCGATGATAAAGCCGCGTCCTAGTGTAGAAAAAGTCTTTGGAGCCTCCGTTCTTGTGGCACCTCATCTACCGCACTTCGGGCAGGACGGCTTTCTAATAATGGCAGATTGTGGCGTGATTCCAGAACCGAATGTTAAAGAGCTCGCCACAATCGCAGTAGAAACTGGAAAACTCGCGCAGCACTTTCTTGGACGACCTGCTCGCGTAGCAATGCTAAGCCACTCAACCAAAGGCAGTGCAGGCACCAAGCAGGCAAAGCAAATAGCAGCCGCCAGTGAGCTGGCACACCAGCGTGCACATACTGAAAACATCGAGATGCAAATCGATGGTGAAATTCAAGCTGATGTAGCACTCGATGCTAACGCAGCCGAGGTGAAGCTGCCTGATCAAGCCGTGCTTCATCCTGCCGACGTATTGGTCTTTCCTAATCTTGATGCTGGACACATCGCTCTCAAACTTTTGCAACACGTAGGAGGTGCCCAGAGCTATGGCCAGCTTATCATGGGGCTAGCGCGCCCCTCTGCTCAGGTGCCGCTCACCGTGACCGAAGAAAGGCTGTTAGGAACAGCCATCTTAGTGGGCGCAGAGGCGATCAAATTCAACAACCTACATCTGGAGAATTAACACGATTGGCAGCGCAAGCCATCAGGGGGTCTTTTTCCCAAGCATCTTGCCCAGTGCCTGAACTTCCGTGACGGGTGCCTGACATGTTTTCCCAGCACAGTAGTAGGCGGTGGTTTTTGCATCCTTAGGCTTCAGGGTAAGGGTAAAAGCATCCACCTTGCCCTCATTACCCGTCAACAGCAAGTGCGGGCGATACGTCTGGAATCGCGCCTTGATGAAATCGGATGACGTTTCCTTCCCTGCGATCACGAGCTTGGGCTGCTCGCCCAGTTCCATTTCTGCCACCGACATCATTTCTGTGAACGAGAAGGGAGATGCCTTGATTGACGCAGAGGCACCGTGAAGTGTCTTCTCACCGATTTTCCGGAAATCTTCTCTACCAGTGATCACCGCGAGTCTGAGGAATTGATACGCTGCCTGGGATGACGCGGTCGGTGTAGCACCATCAAAATCATCCTTTAGGCGCAGCACAAGGTCAGGCCGGTCCGTGCCTACGTAAAATCCACCATTCTTAGCATCGTAAAAAAGCTTTCTCGCACCCTCAGCAAGCAAAATTGCAAAGTCAAGGTAACCAGCATCAAGTGTGGTCTGGTAGAGGGTAAGCGACGCTGCGATCATCTGCAGGTAACTCGCCGCCTGCTGACTTTGATCACGCTCACCATCTCGCCACCTATGATAGAGTAGCCTCCCGTCCCAAAGCTTTGCCTTAACAAGGCCATGCGCCTTGATTGCCGCGGTGTGATATTTTTTCTCCTCCAACACAATACCCGCACGTGCGAGTGCCGCAATCATCATACCATTCCAGTCGGCAAGCACCTTGTCATCCGTAGCGGCTGGAATCCTATCAAACCTCGCATTACACATCTTGGCGTTGGCTGAGTCTAACGATTTTTGTTCCTGTGCCGTCGTTTTCCATTCGGGCTCAGCAATATGAAGCACGTTCAGATTCAACAGCGGCTCTGGATCGCTGTGATCCAAGAAGTTTCCCTTTTCAGTGATGCCATACCAACGAGTAGCCACTTTAAGCTCATCCTCACTCAGCAGTGCCTTAAGCTCGGCGAGAGTCCAGCAATGGTACTTACCTTCCTTGCCCTCGCTCTGCGCATCCTGCGCGCTGTAGAACCCGCCATCTTTGTGCTGCATCTCACGTAATACGTAGTCAGAAATATCCATGGCAACTGCCCGATAACTCAAGTCTCCAGTGATCAACCAAAGATCGAGATAAAAATCTAGCAACTGAGCTTGATCGTAGAGCATCTTTTCAAAGTGCGGCACGAGCCAGCGATCATCTACAGTATAGCGGTGAAACCCTCCAGCGAGATGGTCGTTAATACCGCCCTGCATCATCTTATCCGCTGTAAGCCTAGCGTGCTTAAACGCCTCTTTATTTCCAGTCCGATACCAATGACGAAGCAGAAAACGCAGATGACAAACCTGAGGAAACTTAGTCCCCATACCCCAACCTCCATGCTTACCATCAGCCCCTTGCAACAAAAATTTCATCGCTTCAGCCAAATCATTTCCTGTGATTTCACCGGCCGCGACGCTTGACTTAATGAGCGACTCACTCATTCCTCGATGAATATCATTCGCACTTTTTAGAACCTCATCACCCTGCTCATTCCAAGCCTGTGCAAGAGTTGCCAGCACACGCTTAAATCCTGGCCTTCCCTGCCTATCATTTGGCGGAAAATAAGTGCCCCCCGCGAATGGTTTCAAATCCTGTGTTAGGAACATATTCAGCGGCCAACCTCCCCCACCCTGATACATCGCCTGATAGGCGGCCATGTAAATCTTATCTACATCTGGGCGCTCCTCACGGTCTAGTTTGATAGCAACAAAATGCTTATTAAGAAATTCGGCAATCTCCTTGTTTTGAAAACTTTCCCGCTCCATCACGTGACACCAATGACAAGTCGAGTAACCAATACTCAATAAAATAGGTTTGTTTTCTTTTTTCGCCTTTTGGAATGCCTGTTTCCCCCATGGATACCAATCGACCGGATTACGCGCATGTAGGATTAAATAAGGCGACTTCTCACCGATCAAGTGGTTAAGCTCTGCCGCTTTCTCATTAGCCTCCTCCGCATGAAGTTGATTGATAGCTACTATAGAAATAAGTGTGGCGATCACGAAT
>DPWT01000171.1 GCA_003527555.1 Verrucomicrobiales bacterium
GCCGTTGCGCGCGCCTTGCCATAGCGTGTTATCGTCATCCAGACAGCCCCAGAGACCTTCGTATTTCCCACCATTGCGAAGGTTCCCAAAAAAGGAATTCACATCCTTCACCCCGTCGCGCTGCTCGTAAACGGCCATCACACTGATCCAGGTGCAGCCCTTGCCTTGGGTGAGGCTGTCAAAGGCATCCTCGTCCATGTTAACGAGCTCCTGCTGACGGAAAACCAGTGTGGCATGACCATTCAAGACTTTGACATCCTTTTTCAAAGTGGGCCAACCACTCCCCTGTTGCTTCCGCCCGCCGTCCTGCTTGACAAACAGACGTGCCGATTTCCCAGGTGCCTGGTTCGCCCATGAAACGACCCGGTCGCCATCCTCAATATTCACCCCCTTGGAGGCATCAAGATCGAGAAGCAGATCCTTCTGGTCGATACCGTTACCGGCCGGGCTGTTACTGATCGACATCAGCGCCATCGTTGCCATGAGAGTCTGAGATAGGGTGTTCATGAATGAAATTGTTAGAGGCTCCCCAGGCTAGACTTCTTTGTCCTGCTCGTCCGCGTCATGTTTTCTTCCCAAATACAGCCCGACTATTCCCCAGGCTACAGCCACGGCAGCGGCGACCCAAAGCAGAGGAGCCAGCCCCAAATCAAGCCAGCCGTCCCCGAGGAATGCAATCAACCATATCCAAAACACATCGCCGCCACGATAAACAGCGACATCGATAAATGGCTTGGTCTTGAAGCGGGCCTCACGATCCACCGCGGTAAACAGGATCTCACGAGCTGGCCGGGTAATGGCATAGTTACCCGCTCTCCGCGTCACTTGAAGCGCAAGCACGAGCATGATCGCAGGATTCGCACTCAGCAGAAGAAGAAGCAGACCCACAATGAAGGGAACAAGGGAAAGAGTGGTCGCCATTCCAAACTTTCTCGCAATCCGGTTGGTTGCGAAGATTCCGATGATGATCGTCAGGATATTGGTGGCAAGCTCGACACTTCCTAACAATTGCTTTCGCTCCACACGTGAGTATTCGATGAGCAGTTCCTTTTGGGTGGAGTAAAGAAACGCACTGATTCCGGTGAATAGAAAAATAAACAGGGCGATACCTAACAAACGCTTGTGGGTGAGGAGCTCCTGGAATCCGGTAAATGGGTTTGAGCTGAGAGTCACCGCCCTCTGCCCCTCGGTCTCCTTTTTATCAAAATGCCGGTTAAGAATCGCGATCAAGGGAAGGGTAGATATCAGCACCACACTGGTTACTAACAGAATATTATCCACGCTCATACTCTTCGCCAGAAGGATGATCAGGAGAGGCCCGCAAATGGCACCCGCGCTTGCTCCGGTATTGATGAACCCGAACACGCGCTTGCTCTCGCTCTTGTTATAATGCTGGGAAATAAAGCTCCAGAAGACCGATATATGAAACAGGCTAAAAACACTGCTCCAGACGTAAAAGACTTTCCCGAGAAAGGTGACCTCAACCCCAGCCCGATAGGCCGAATAAATCCCGAGAAAGGAAATGGCAAAGAACACAAACACCCCGGGCACAATTTTCCTCAACGAAATCCTGGACGCGAACACGTTGTAGATGGCGACCGCTATCGTCGATACGATGAAGGTGTAGGTCCACTGTTGGGCCAGACTGACATCCCCCCAGTCACTGGGCAGCGCATCCCGGACTGGCTTCATAATCATGTATGAAGCCATCAACAGGAAGATGAATAAAAAGGAAACAAACGCCCCCTTGATTTCCGACGGCTCAATCTGGGTGAGCTGGGTAAAAAAATTGTCGTGTTTGAGCATGGGCGGGCGGAGGTGATTTTATCCGGTGGTTTTTAATAGCGATTCGGTGGCGGTAAGCTTGGGAAAAAGTAGGATCCCGCATCTGCGGGATCGCCAGAATATGTAGTTGGTCTGTGGTTGGGCAGGCTTAGCTTGATTACTCCAAGGGTTGCCGACCCCGATGCCTGTCGGGGGTCCTACTTTTACAGGCTCAAAACCATCAATAAAGCAAGAATCACCACTTCATCGGCGAGCCGTCGTAGAACCAGAGCTTGCCGTGGTGTTTCGGTGTGAGCGATTCAATAAGCGCCTTCACTTGCTTCATGCTTTTCGCTGGATCAAGATTTGCCCAATGCGTTCCCATGTCCGTCTTGTTGTGACCAGGTGCCAAGGCAATGACAATCATCCCCCGCATGCCAGCATCCATGGACATACAACGTGTCACCATGTTGAGTGCCGACTTACTGACCCGGTAACCGTAGGCCGCTCCACCAGGGCTCGCCGCGCGGGTGGAAATGTTAACCACTTTCTTCATCGGCGAGAGCCTCAGGTTGGGCAGCAATGCCTGGGTGACAAATATCGGCCCCAGCGTATTCACATTGATGCAGGTCGTCATCTCCTGACGTGTCAGCTTGGTAATATTCACTGGCTTTTCCGTCATCAGCCTGGGCCCGAAGTACCCCGCGTTGTTAATCAGGATATCGATTTTCTGTCCCTTGAGCGTTTTCACCATCGCCGCGATGTCTTCCTCGCTGGTGACATCCAGTTTGATGACCGTGGCTCCCGTCGCTTTCAAGTCAGTCGCTTTCTCAGGTTTGCGGGCCGTCCCGATCACCTTGTATCCATCGGCCGCAAACTGCTTCACCATTTCCAGACCCAATCCCCGGTTGGCCCCGGTGATCAGCACGGTGATGTCTTTTTTGGTGGCATTATCCGCATGCAAATTCAGTGGCAGAAAGATGGCGGCGGATAGGAGAAGGAGAAATGCTTTGGTTGTCATGGTGTATTGTTGTTTTTGGTTGTTGTTCAATATTGATCTTAATAATTACTGGGTGGGATGAGATTTCCTATCAATTCGGCAGGTTAAATCGGAGGAATGCGCGTTCAACCTCAGGGGCGGTCTTCCACACTTGCACCCCGGATACACCAACACCGGAAGTATCGCTATCAATACTGAGAACGCTATTGACTGTTCCAGCCTCATACCAATCGATCAAATTCACACTATCTTGCACGGTCGGCGAGATTCCATCGGAAACGGCATCTCCATTGATAGGAATCTGAAACTGGATAGAACCATCAACAGCTTGTGATGATACGACTGGATTCGCCGTCCATTGCTTGGCATCCGTGCCGAAGAAAAACTCCAAGCCGTTGGACAATTGGTCTCCATCATCGTCATCGTGAAGACCTCCGATCAGTCCTGTTGCCGTCGCGTTTGCATCGAAGTTTGCGTAACCGATACGTTCGATCCACTTGTAAAGAACATGCAGATAATCATCATGCTCAATCGTCTTGGCAAGCGGCGGCATCATAATCCCGGAAGTCACACTTGCGTCCCGGTGATAGAGTAATGAATTCAGGGGATCGCC
>DPWT01000094.1 GCA_003527555.1 Verrucomicrobiales bacterium
ACCGCTGGTTGAAGGGATGTTAGAAAGCGGTGTTGCTCGTGAGAGTGAAGGAGCGATTTGTGTATTTTTTGATGAAGACTCCAAGCTTGCCGATAAGCCGGCGATTGTTAGAAAGGCTGATGGTGGTTTCTTGTACTCGACTACGGATTTAGCTACAATTGATTTTCGGGTTGAACAGTGGGATGCAGATCAAATTTGGTATGTTGTAGGTGCTCCACAGCAGCTCCATTTCCAACAGATTTTTGCCGCAACAAAAAAACGTGGGCTTACCCCCGCAATGCATCACATTGCATTCGGCTCAATATTGGGTGACGATCGCAAGCTGATGAAAACCCGCAGTGGCGAAAATGTGCAGCTCATCGATGTTCTTGACGAGGCCGTTGAACGGGCAGCTAGAGCAATTGAAGAAAAAAACCCAAGTTTAGAAGCTGACGAAAAAGAAAAGGTAGCAGCCATCGTTGGGATCGGGGCCGTAAAATTTGCTGAGCTCTCACAGCACCGGATGACAGATTACGTTTTCAGTTGGGATCGCATGCTAGCCTTACAGGGTGATACAGCTCCCTACCTCCAATATAGCTACGTGCGTGTGCGTTCTATTTTCAGGAAATTAGGGCAAGTTGTGCAACTGGATCAAGCTGCCGTGGCAATCGTGGCTGATTCGGAGGTGCAATTGGCGCGAATGTTGGTTCGTTTCAGTGAAGTTGTGCCCTCATTGTTGGAAGATTTCAGGCCAAACTTACTGGCGAATTACCTGCTAGAGCTGGCCAAGGCATTTCATTCTTTTTTTGAAGCGTGTCCAGTGCTCAAGTCGGAAGGTGAAACACAAAATACACGTCTGGTGCTCTGTGAGTTAACCAGCCGAGTGTTGGAAAAAGGATTGGGGCTTCTTGGGATTGGAGTCCCGGAGAGAATGTAAGTCATCGTGATCTAACGTGCAATGCGACAGTTTTTTAGTAGAGGAATTCCGCTTTTAACTAAAATTACCACCAACATAGGATGCGCTAGGGTTTTGTTTTTTTGTTGCGGCTTTGTCTTGGTATGGGCAGATTGTGATGCAGTTTTCTTGTTGGAGAGGGTGAGTTAATAGTCGTGTGGGATTGTTGTTTTGAGCGTCTGCTGCTGCTTGATCTAAATGATTTATCTTTGCTGTGAGAGCGGCTGCTATTGCATCGGGAATGATGTTGTGGATAGCTGCTGTTTGAATATGACCCGCGAGAATAAGATGTATTTCGACGATATTTAAGTGAGCAGTTTGAGGGCCGGTATGAGCTGTAACTATAACTAACCGTGGGGCGACTCCTGTAATACGTCGGACACGTGTGCGTGTAACGGTGGTATGGTTGTGTGTGGTGAACATAAGGTGGTGAGTAGCTACGTCGTGAGTGAGGAATACCTAGACGATAGCCACTGGGCCTTGCGCAGGAACGGTAACGACCACGATCATAGCAATACCAATGATTATTATTTCGCCAGTAGGGAGTGCTGCCGACGTAAACGCGTGTGTATCCATGTGGTAGCACGCTCAGGCTGCTGCTGGGATAATGCGTTGTGCCGTATGAGCCAGAGCTGCTGTAGTATCCGTAGTCAGCGCATGAGGGGAGTATGAATGAGATAATACCCCCAAGTGTCATATACAGCAGATGTGCATTCTTCATGCTTTGATGGACGCATGTGAGCGATTTAAAATTCAATTATTTCCCAGCTTTTTTCACGGCGGCTTGATTTGGGTCAAAGGTTGTGGAAAATACGGCTGTGAACACTCATCATTGGATTGCCGCTGATCAAAACCATTGCTGGCATCCTTTTACTCGTCAGTCAGACTGGGAAAATTCAGAACCTCTGGTTATGGTTGAGGGAGAGGGGGTATGGCTAACCGATTCGGAGGGCAGGAAATATATCGACGCAAATGCATCAATTTGGACGAATATCCACGGTCACAATCATGGTGTGATCAATGATGCAATCCGTGATCAGCTTGATAAAGTAGCTCATACTAGTTACTTGGGGTTTGCCAATCCCAGAGCCAGCGAACTTGCCCAGCGGCTTGTGGAATTTTTCCCAGATGACGACCTCCAGAGAGTCTTTTTTTCTGATAACGGATCAACCGCAGTGGAGTGTGCTGTAAAAATGGCGGTACAGTATCGGATGCAGACAGGGGATGCCGAGCGAACGCATTTGATTGCATTTGATCAAGGGTATCATGGAGATACGATGGGTGCGGCATCGCTCGGTGGAGTCGGAGAGTTTTTTGATCGGTTCCGAAAATTTGGTTACCCTGTTAGTCATGTTCGAGACATGGCCGATTTGCTATCGCTAGATTTATCAGAGATCAATAAAACTGCAGCCGTTATCATTGAGCCTCTGGTGCAGGGTGTAAACCAAATGCACGTTTGGCCCAAGAACATGCTACTGGAGCTCAGGCAATGGTGCGATAGGCATGGAGTGCATTTGATTTTGGACGAGGTGATGACTGGTTTTGGTAGAACAGGTACTATGTTTGCGTGCCAACAGGAGAACGTCACTCCTGATTTCCTCTGCCTTGCGAAAGGTCTAACCGGAGGTTATCTCCCGCTCGCCGCCACCCTAGTGCGTGAGGAAATTTATCAAGCGT
>DPWT01000068.1:0-2353 GCA_003527555.1 Verrucomicrobiales bacterium
GCACTGGAAAGCGAATTACTCGAAAACGAGGAAGCGCGTGAGTTGTATCGAAAACTGGCGACGCTGCACTCCGATCTGGAAGTCATGCACTCGGGACAATCAACCTTGATAAAAACGAATATTGTCCCCTTCGAGCTCGTTGTTGCCAAGCAGCGTAAAAAAATCTTCAAAGGAGCCATTTATGCCGCCGCCGCGATCTTGATGATCTCGCTGCTCATTATGCACTTCACACAAATCCCCGAGCAGCCGATCGCCAGTTTCCGCACCACGCCCGCTGCCGACTTTTCCCTGACCCATGATATGGAAAGTGGTGATGCCCCGGTAGGGCAAGTGCTTGTCGTAGGCTCAAAACTGCACCTGCGTAAAGGCACTCTGGAAAGCATGTTTAGCTCGGGTGTGCGAGCCATGATCGAGGCCCCCTGCGTGCTGCGCGTGCTGGCTGACGACCGAGTCGCCGTCGATGAGGGGGTCGCATGGTTCGAGGTGCCGGAGAAGGCAGTTGGCTTCACTGTCGAAACAAAAGAACTGACGGTCGTCGATCTCGGCACCGCCTTCGGTGTGGATAGCTCGCCTGAAATTGGCGACGACGAAGTGCATGTAACGCGTGGTGCCGTCGAAGTGACCGCACGCATTGATGGTGGAAAATCAGAGACGTTAAGGGAGGGAGATGCGCGCCAAGTGACTAAGATCGGAGAACTCAAGGCAATCAATATTGATCCCGACCATTTCACCACCAGCCTCCCCCTGAATGAGGGCCTCAGTCAGGGACTTGTTGGTCATTGGGATTTCGAGAACACAGTATACTACTCTAGCACAGAGGATACTTCAGGCAACGGCCATACAGGTATTACAAAGGGTGATGCTGATATCGTCACAGACCCCGAGAGAGGAAAAGTGCTTTCCTTGTCGGGGAAAGGCGTGGTTGACATCGATTCCGTTAAAAACATCCCGAATCTTCTCCCTCTGCGAGGTCTGACCCTCGCCGCTTGGATCAAACGAACTCCATCTGGCCAGAACAAATCATACGCTTACGTCACAGGTCTCGGGCTAGAAGGAGACAACCCGATCGCTACGCTCGGCATCTCCAACGGAGTCGTACACGGTTTCATCGAAGGCGATGGCAGTTCGGATCAAGGTCGAGTAACCGGAGACACTCCGGTCAAAGACGGGGTCTGGACCCACATCGCCATCACTTTCGACCGAGCGGAGAACCAGGCAATTTCCTATGTGAATGGAGTGGCTCAGGCTTCACCAACAGACATTTCCAGGATCGGTGATGGTGAACTGGACTGGGAATTTGGAACCATCGGCAGGACTCTCGGGTCGAGCCACCGACAATATTTCGGTGGTCTTATTGATGATGTGCGCATCTATGACCGCCCTCTGACACCCGATGAGGTAGCCAAGTTGGCGAAGTAACCGTCTGACTCCGAGCTAAATAGAGCCACTTTTAAGCGGAAATCAGCTGGGAAGCCTCAGACTCCTTTGAGGTTTACCTAAAAAAATGATTCATGTTGCAGAAAATCCGTGACGTTCCGGATAGCTGTTTGGTTACCCAGTGATCTTTACTCTAAAATACGGAGTTCAGAAGACGACCCCATACAATTACTTAAACCACAATGAAACCACAAACATCACACCGCAAGCTATTCGCGCTTGCTGTTACAGGCCTTACTATCGCCGGTGCATCATCTGCGTCTGCTGCAACCACAGCCTACCGCAACCTCATTTTAGGAGACAACCCGATCGCTTATTACGAATTGGATGAGACCACCGGAACTAACGCAGCCAACTCCTCCAGCCTCGGCGCGGCTCAGGACGCAGGCCACAACGGAACGCTTAACCTCGGCCAGGCAAGTGCTCATACATTCCTTGGCACTTCTTACGATTTTGCTGGCGGTTACGCCGTCGCGGCAGCGATACCGAATTCGCTGACCGAGTGGACTATGGAAGCATGGGTCAAATATAGTTCAGACAAAACTTCCGATTCCCACATCGTCTCGAACGACCAGGGTGGTTGGAACGATGACGTGTTTTTTGGCATCAATCCAGAGGGTGGCCTGCTCGGTGCCGGTGCCGGCACGATTGGGGCTGGTCATCAGGACAATGCTTCATCGACCCGCGACTATGCAGGTTTCGCGATGTCCGCCGATACTTGGCACCACGTGGCCGTCACTGCGAGCAATACTAGTGGCCTCCTCTCGGTCTACATTGATGGCTCGCTTGTGGTCTCAAACACCAACGCCAATAGCACGTGGACCTTCAACGGTGCCGACGGTTTCGGCACTGGTGCCCACTTCACGCTCGGCGCTAAGCGCTCCTCAGGAGGCAATGTCTACGACGGGCTACTTGA
>DPWT01000068.1:2663-4244 GCA_003527555.1 Verrucomicrobiales bacterium
TCGCGCTGATCCTGCGTCGACGCAAGTAAACCTGATCTATCTATCTCAAGCGCGGGTAGGCAGCGATGCCGCCCGCGCTTTTTTTTTGAAGTTACATCACTGATGGCTTCCGATGAGCTCGATAAATGCATGGCATTTCAAATTCAGCTCATCAAATCAGCCATTTCCCTCATCGTCAACCCGCCTCACTCGCATTTTAATGCTGATAAATATCACATATATCATATTTCAACCTTGTATTTTATCATAAAACCGATAAAACAAGCCCATGAAAAGAGACGTCTTAAAAGATTTGGACGGCTGGTTTGATCGTGAAAACCATAAACCATTGATCATTCGAGGGGCCCGGCAGGTAGGGAAAACCTGGCTGGTTCGAATGTTTGCAGAGAGCCGGTTCGAAAATCTGGTGGAAATCAATTTCGACCTGAATCCGGAAAAGTCCGCTCTGTTTGCTTCGCGGGATGTAGAGCAGATTATCCGGCTTCTTGAGGTGGATCTGGATGCCGATATCCTTCCTGGGAAAACGCTGCTTTTTCTAGACGAAATCCAGAGCGCTCCGGAGATCATTCCGTTGCTTCGGTATTTCTATGAAAAAATGCCGGCGCTGCATGTGATTGCGGCGGGTTCCCTGCTGGAATTTGTCCTCACGGAGCATACGTTTTCGATGCCGGTTGGACGGATCGAATATCTGTTCATGGGGCCGATGAGTTTTTCAGAGTTTCTGTCGGCCATCGGCAAGGAGAAGTTGCGTGGGTTTTTAGCGGACTACCGGCTGGGCGATCCCCTACCGCAGTCGATTCATGAAACCTTACTGGGGCTGCTTAAAGTGTATTGCATTGTTGGCGGCATGCCAGCGGCGGTAAAGGCCTACGCTCAGAGCGGAGATCTTCGCCTTGCGTCAAGAGAGCAAAGTTCCATTTTACAAACCTATCGCGATGACTTTTCAAAATACGGGAACCGGATAGATACTCGGCTGCTCGGAACCGTCTTCACCGCAATCCCCCGCCTGGTGGGGCAAAAGATTAAATATGTAAATATTGATCGAAACGAGCGGGCGAAGCCATTGGCCGACTGTATTGATATGCTGGAAATGGCGCGGGTGATTTATGGCGTGGTTCACTCCGCAGGCAATGGCATCCCACTGGAAGCTGAAACAAATGCAAAAGATCGCAAGCCGTTGTTTTTGGATGTGGGATTACTCTGTTGCGCATTGGGATTGAAGGCGACGGATCTTCATCAGGCGGAGAGTTTAATCCTCGTAAACAGCGGAGCTGTCGCCGAACAGTTTGCCGGTCAACACCTGCTCTACAGTGGGGAGAGTTACGCCGATCCGGAACTTTACTACTGGAACCGAGAGCAACGCAGTTCTTCATCGGAGGTCGATTACCTGCTCGCCCATGGGGCGCAGGTTGTCCCGGTTGAAATCAAGGCCGGAAAAGTTGGGTCGCTGAAATCCCTTCATGTTTTTGCGGCGGAAAAGGGTATTGGCCGTGCGGTTCGATTTAACACCGATATTCCGAGCCGCTGCATGGTTTCATCTGCCGTCGCATCCAAGCAGTCAGAGCCGTTTGAATTGATTTC
>DPWT01000256.1 GCA_003527555.1 Verrucomicrobiales bacterium
GGTTTTTCTGTCTCTTGTTGTGGTTTGGGGACAAAGTGGGGTGGTATTTCTGGAATATGTGCACCAAATTTGAGTAGCTTCATCACACCGTGGCTGTGTACGACGTCGCGCTCACGTTTAAGGCGCGAAAAAAAAGCAAAAATATAACCGGGAAACATCGCCTCAACCCACCAGATTTTGCCACGGCGGGTGGCTTTACGGTATCGCAGACGCGGGCAAAACGACTGCACACCATCAAGCTGGGCGAGCGACCTTGCGGCTACATGTTCACGTTTGGTTTTTGTGCGCACGCAGTACCATGCGGCTTCATCGCTTGGTATTATTGGGTCATCGATCATGAATCATTCACCAAGAAATTTCTGTAATAGCGGTAATACTAAGTTGGCTTTACCTGACCAGCGGCCGAGGCGTTGGATACGTTCTTCGTAAAAGGCCTTCAACTCTGGATCATCTACTTTGTCGAGCTCGCGCTCTAGCCTTGCAAGTTTATCCTGCCCGCTTTTTAGGTGTGGGCGAATTTCCTCACGGATAAACCCACCAACCAGTTTTTTTAGCTCTACGTCCGCTTCGAAGTAAGTTTTCCGGTCGTCCCGATAATCAACTTGTCTAACCGCACCGAGAGTCCGCAGCATTTTAAGCCCTTGGCTTGCGGATCCTTTGCTGATGCCCAGTCGATTAATCAGATCTTGCATGGTCATTGGCTTTGGAGAGGCATAGAGTACTCCATAAATCTCACCGAGCGACTTCGGAAGACCAATCATACGAACGCCATCCTGAAAAAAAGATAGGATACGATCGTCGATCATCTCAGCTTCGGTTGATGGATTATCGTCTGCATTCATCATGGATTAGAATACAGCAAAAACCTTAAGGTTCAATTATTATTGAACACAGCCTATCAATAGATGATGTGTGTAATGTTTGAGACGTTTCAACGAAGCTGCACTATGGGAGCGTCTTTCTGTTTACTGTCGGTGGCAGTGGACAAATTGATATCACTCTCATTTTTTGGCTTATGCGCAGCTGGCGTGGGCTTTTTGACCTTGTATTTTGTAGTGTAGGAGGCAGCCAACCAGAGAGTAAGGATCATTGAGCTGATAAAAATGAATGAGCGAACTGAAATCATGGCAGTAAATGAATGGTATAATGTTCGGATTCGTTAACATGAATGATATTTGTTAGCAAAGCCAAAATAATTTCAAGGAAACCGGCTCATCAGGTAATCATCAGAGATATGGAGTTGATGCATGCTATTTTGATTATCTTGCAACTACACTTGGTGTGCTGGTGGTGCCAAATCGATCTACTGAGCTCACAGCGATGGCTTCAGGGGAGCCGCTTAATGTGACCGAGGTGTTTGCTGCTGTGAGGATATGGGTGGTAAACCAGTTTTTACCGTATCGCGCTTGAACCGCATATTTTGCGGCACCCCGAACGGATGACCATTTAACTGAAACATTACTACGCTTGCCTTTGGCGCTTAATCGGGGTGCGGTTGGTTTGGTGGAGCTGATCCATGGCATGGGTGGTACGAGAGCGGCCGTGGTGTAGGACTTCTTGGCTAGCTCACCTGTGATACCTCCGCGGTTTTGCCGCAATGACTTCATGCTCCAGTGGACATGGCCAGCGTAATTACGACCAATACTTCGCGAGAGCTGTACCTGATTGATGATTTCGCTCGCAGGTCGACCAGGATCCTCGGTGCTCTTGATCCGCGCGGTGGCGATTCCTGGCCAGACAGGCCGGCGCCCTTGACTGCGCCACCAGCTGAGTAGGCGGCTATAGCCTTGGGGGCCGCTGATGCGCCAATAGAGTTGGGGTGATAAGTAGTCGCACCAGCCTTTTTGGAGCCATTTTCTGGAGTCTGCGGCAAGGTGCTCATAGGCGTTAATACTCGCAGTGGTGCCATTGGGAACGCCCGGTTTCCAGATGCCAAACGGGCTTATTCCCACACGGACCCATGGTTTGGATTTTTTGACCGACGCATACATATTGCTCACAAAGCTATCCACGTAACTGCGGCGTTGCGATGGGCTTTTACCGTCGGGAAAAATCTGTTTGGGCATGCCGTTGCTACCAACATCGGGGTAAGGGTAAAAATAGTCGTCGATGTGGATGCCATCGATGTCATAACGGCGGGTAACATCCAAAATTACAGAGAGGGCGCGTTGTTGGGTGGTGGTGTGCGAGGGATCCATCCATTTGTATGTTTTGAATCGGCGAATTAAGCTAGGGTGGGTTCGTGTAATATGATTGCTGGACATTTGCATCGTTTCACTGGGAGATGCTCGATATGGATTGAACCATGCGTGGACTTCAATGCCTCTCGCGTGAGCATGTGAAATACAGTAGGCAAGGGGATCATATCCGGGGGATCGTCCCATTGTTCCCGTCAGCCATGGGCTCCACGGCTCAATCCGAGAACGGTAGAGCGCATCTGCATTTGGACGTACTTGAAAAATGATTGCATTCATTTTTAGTCGTACCATTTGGTCGAGAATCGCGCGCATTTCGCTCTGCTGGGCGCTTGCTGAGAGACCTTTACGGCTTGGCCAATCGATGTTGTAAACGCTTGCTACCCATGCTGCACGGAACTCACGGGTTACCACTGGCGGATTTTCTTGGCTTGGTGAGTAATTTTTAGCTATCGTTGTAGAACTGAGGATTCCCAATACATAAACGATGTTTAGAATACGGTGTAGCATAGGGCAGCAGGGAAACATTATCTACTGTTGGGCATCAAGGTTAATCCTAATAATAGGTGGCTTCCCCGTGATATAAAGCACATGCATGAGCTTTACTCTTTCCTGCTTGTAAAGTGTTGGGTAAGCTAATTTTCATGAAAGGTTCGATGTTATGTGTCACATGTCTTTGGTTAATCAATTTGTGTTTATCTGCCGCTGATGAAACGGGCCTTCATCATGGTAAAACTGGTACAGGAAAAAAGGTGATACCCTACCGATGGGTAGAGACAGGAGAGGGGGATAGCCCCGCCCTGATACTATTTCTCCACGGCATGGGTGAGCGGGGGAAGGATAACCACCGACAGATGAAACATGGTATTCCATCGCTGCTTCGATGGTTAAAAAAAGAAAACAAACACTGCGTTCTGGTAGTGCCGCAATGTCCGGGTGACGCCACATGGGCTAGCACAAAGGGAAGCCATAAAGATGCTGATCGACTTAAATTAAATAGTAAGCCGTCATATCCGATGGGGCTTGTATTGAGTCTGTTAGATGAAATATTGAAGAAACACAGGGTGAATAAATCTCAGATTTATATCACCGGGCTGTCGATGGGCGGTTACGGAACATTTGATGCACTTGCTCGGCGACCTAATTTTTTTGCAGCGGCCATACCCATCTGTGGTGGTGGCGATAAGAAGACGGCAGACAAAATCAAGCACGTGCCCATGTGGGTATTTCATGGTGATGCTGATAGTGTGGTGCCGCCAACTATGTCACGCGCCATGGTTAAGGCGCTCGAGAATGCCGGAGGCACACCTAAATACACCGAATACAAAGGCGTACGCCACAATTCGTGGTCCGCAACTTACGCGAATCCCGAGGTATGGAACTGGTTGTTTGCACAGAAGAAGTAACCCGCCTCACTTATTCTCAATCGCCACGACCTTCTTCGGCATGATCGGCGAGTTAATGTCAGCGAGGTCGGAAGGTTTCACTCCTTTAGCGTGGCCGCCGAAACTAAATGTAGATGGCTGGTATTTGCCAACAAAGCTGATGTTGCCGTCAGCTTTGATCTCTTTTTCAAGTCCGGCAGCCCAGAAGATGCCGTTGATGAGCATGCGGCGATAGGAGTCATCTAGGATGTCTTCGGAGGCCCCTTGGGTGGAGTGGAAAACGCGTGCCTTGGTACCGTTTTTGGCGGTGTAGTTTCGGGTCCATGTCGATGGCACAGGTTTTTTCTTAGGGTCGGGATCGGCATCCTTCTCCATCGAAACCAGTGGTTGGCTATTAGTCAGCACGGTGAATCCCTCACGTGCGATGCCGTTGTAGGCGCCTGCGTGACAGAAGGCGTTGTCTTTCACCCCGAGTAGGATCGGGTGAGATTTTTGCTCGGGTATAAGTTGGATGCGAGTTCCCTGCTTGTGGTTTCTGCCGTAGTGGCCCACCCAGGTGTTGCCGAGGATTTGGTGGCCAAAGCCTTTTTCATAACCCGCCTCCTTGGCCTTGAAGTCATACTTGGCATATTTGCTGTTCTTGGGGATTTTGAAACCATGAGATGCGGTTCGCAGCCCCACGACAGGGCCGCCGCGGTTGAGGTAGGCATCGATATGTTGCATCTGGTCATCGGGCAGATTCAGGAAACGGGTGAAGATCACCATGAGGTCTGCCTTCTCCAGCGCTTCGAGACCTTTAATATCAGATGCCCCTGCGGTGATCTCACCTTTTTCGTTCACGCCAAAAAGCACGGTGGTTTTGAAACCGTGGTGCTGGGCGAGGATGCGAGCAAGAGCGGGGCAGGTTTCCTCGGTGCGGTATTCGTGATCGGAAGCGATGAAAACGATGTGCTTACCTTTGCCTGGTCCGGATTTTCCTTCGTAGGTTATTTGAGCGGCAAGTGGAGCGATGGTGAGTAGGAGGAGTAGAATGGCTTTCATGGTTGGTGGTCGGTGATCGAGTATATGTCTAAAGGGCTTGAGGTTGGAAATTATTTCTTTGATGGCTTTTTATCCCATGCTTGGACTGGGTTCAGTCTATAACGAGGAATGGCATCCTTGGCAGGCATGCGATCGATAATTTTCTGAAATTGTCCTAAGGCTTTGGTGGGCTCCAGGTCCTTGGAATCAATCAGGTTGTTCTTTTCCCAGCAATCGTTTTTCAGATCGTGGAGGTGGGAAATTTGTTTATTTTTGTCGACCTGGACTTTCCATCGTTGGTTGCGAATTGAGCGGGGTTTGAAAGCGAGCGCGGGTATGACCTGTCCATTGCTCAGCTTGGCGGGATGGCTACCCAAGGCAAGGATGTGAGTTTTGCCTGTCTTGCTCTCTGGGTCAGTTAGTGCGGATAGGAAAGAGATACCATCAATGCCTTTTGCATCCACCTTGATGCCAGCCATTTCAGCAAAAGTCGGCAAGATATCACTGAAGTCGACGAGCGCTTGCGTGGATTGATCTGGTTTTATTTTAGCCGGCCAGCAGGCGATGAATGGCGCGCTGATACCGTTCTCGGTCAGTTTGGTTTTGCCGTCACGGACAAGCGTGCCGTTCCGACGCCCTGAAATACTTCCAGATGTCCCGTTGTCGGTGGTAAAGATGACCAGGGTGTTCTCGCTGAGTTTGTGTTTTTCGAGATGATCTCGTAGCTGCTTCACGAGGTGATCTGTGTAGCGCACCATAGCTATGTGTTTATCCATCTTGCTCCTGGCATCCGGATTGAGCGGGGTGTGCACAAGTGGACCGTGAGTGAGTGCCATTGGCCAGTAGATGAAGAACGACTCGTCTTTTTTATTGGTGATGAAGTCAAAGATGAACTGGGCGTAAAGATCCGGCCCAAACTTGTCTTTGCGTGTCTGGCTGTTGTCGTCTTGAAAAATATACGGGTCCCAGTAGCGCTTGCTGCTTTGTTTGAGATTTCCACCTTCACCTCCGGTCCACATACACCATTGATCGAATCCGGCTTCGGCGAGTGAGCGGGGCTCTATCCGGAAGTCATCAATCTGCCATTTTCCCGCCACGCACGTCGAGTAGCCTGCGGACTTCATCACCTTGCCAAGAGATGGATACATCGAAGGGTCAAAGTGTGCCCGGGCTCCCCAGCGAGGCACATCCCAATGATTGACCCAGCCGTGCCGCTGCGGGTATTGCCCGGTGAGTAGAGTGACACGTGACGGTGTGCACTGTGGCATACTGTAGACGTTATGAAATAGCATCCCGTCCTTGGCGAGTTTATCGATGTGAGGTGTCTTGATGTCTTCCGCGCCGTAGCAGGATACCCATTCCTTGCCAAGATCATCAACAAGGATGAAGATGATGTTAGGTTTTTGTGCGCCGCATAAAGTCGACACAGCGAGCAGTAAAATAAGAAGAGGTTTCATAGTTTTACTTTTAAAGTTGAAGGTAGGTTGGCGAAATGCGGAAGT
>DPWT01000259.1 GCA_003527555.1 Verrucomicrobiales bacterium
ACCATAAAAATGCAGGGTTTTCCAACGAAGACAGAGCGACCTTCGACAGCATCCTTAACGCAGGATTCATCGATTCTTTTCGCCATTTTCACCCCGATAAAACGGATGCCTACTCATGGTGGAGTTACCGCGCCGGAGCGCGCGGTAAAAACATTGGCTGGCGGCTCGACTACTTTTGCGTTTCTTCCCCCTTTATGAAGCAGGTAAAAACAGCGGAAATACTGACCAATGTGTTAGGATCCGATCACTGCCCAGTCGTACTTGAACTCTCATGAGAATCAGCGCACACTACGCACGTGTCATCCCGATTTGATTCTCTCGAAACTGGCGAAGCTTTCCGCCACTGTTGCGCCTGCGATCGTAATCTCACAGAGGTGAGTATGTATATCGTCAATAAATCCTTTGCGGATGACGAGTGTGTATACGAGATGGCAATGTGTATCAATTGCCGCGAAGCAATGAACGAAAAACTCTCCGAAGAATCGCGGGTAGCCATGTTTGATTTTATTCATGATCACGCAAATATCGATGAACGAGAACAGGAGCTCGGATCAGATGCAGATGTGGCTGACTATATTTCCCATTGCATCACATGTGATACAGATGTTTCCTCGCTAAAGAACTACAGCCTCGGCGGCATGTTTGCGGGCGAAGATCTCATCAAAGGGGTTTTCCCGATGCTCATGTGCGGCAAATGCGAGGAAAAGCTCAACGAAACCATCTCTGAAGAAACCCGCGAAGTCTGGGATCGCTTCATTGGTGAACACTTTCCCGGTCCCCCATCAGAAGTCAGGCTTCCCACTCACAAACCTGTGCTGATTTAATCACTCAAGATAATACACCTATCAACCCATATTCAACGTGACTACTGTTCTGGATACAATCGATAAAGGAACTGCCTATTTGAAGAAAAAGGGCATTGATGATGCGCGACGCAACATGCAACTGCTTGTCACTCATTTATTAAAATGCTCTCGCGTTGAGCTTTATCTTCAGTTTGATCGGCCGATGACCGACGATGAACTAGCACCTCTGCGCGAACAACTTAAACGCCGAGCTGATGGTGAACCACTTCAGCATATTCTTGGCACTGTCGAGTTCTACCGGCGAGAATTTAAAACAGATTCACGCGCCTTGGTTCCGCGACCCGAGACAGAAGAGCTAGCATCAATTATATTAGCGAAGACCTCCGACCAACAAGAAGCTCTACAGATTCTCGATATGGGGTCTGGTTCCGGCGTGCTCGGTCTCACACTAGCAGCAGAGCTCGGTGGGAGATGCGCGCAAGCCACCCTCGTGGATGTTTGCCACGACGCACTGGCACTCGCCGAGGAAAATAATACCTTACTCGGAATTGGTCGCGTAAAACTTATCTGGTCCGACCTGTTCTCAAATCTAGAAACTGAAAAATACCATCTCATTGCCGCAAACCTACCCTACATTGAAGAGGACGACAGAGAAAAGCTATCACGCGAAGTCCTACACGATCCTCCGCTCGCACTTTTTGGAGGAAAAGACGGGCTGGACATTATCCGCGAATTCATTCAGCAAGCTCCAGCATACTTTCATCCAGGCGGTATTATCGCACTGGAAATTGGCTATAATCAAGCAGATGCTGTAGAAACCATACTCAAAAACAATGGATTTTCCGACATCTATACACACAAGGATCTAAATGGCATTCGCCGTTTTCCTATCGCCACATTCCCACACTAAACAACAACTGGCTACTCGCTAACACAATAATGGACAAACTTTACGTTCGAGGCGGTAAATCCCTCAGTGGATCCGTACACATATCAGGCTCCAAAAATGCATCATTACCGATACTTGCTGCCACCCTACTCACGGGTGAACCATGTATCATCCGTCGTGTTCCAGACGTTTCTGACACCAATTATATGATTCAAATACTCACCGCTCTTGGTGCCGAGGTAGAACGTTCAAGCGGAACGGTGAGGATCACTGCCGAGAACATCGGGCATAACGCCCCATATGAGATTGTCCGTAAGATGCGTGCATCCATTTGTATAATGGGTCCGCTGCTGGCGCGCCTAAATACTGCGAGCGTCTCACTACCAGGTGGATGTGTCATTGGAGACCGTCCAGTAGATCTTCACCTCAAAGGACTGCAAGCCATTGGTGCAAATATTGACATGACTGGAGGCAACATGCACATAACGGCACCATCTGGTCTTCATGGAAGCGAAGTTGATCTGCGAGGAAAACATGGCCCTACCGTGCTCGGCACAGACAACCTCATGATGGCCGCCGTACTCGCTGACGGCACAACGGTCATCGAATCAGCCGCAGCAGAGCCTGAGGTGGTAGATCTCGCTAATTTCCTCAATAAAATGGGTGCCAACATCGAAGGAGCTGGCACGCGCCGAATTACCATCAAAGGGGTTAAGAAGCTTCATGGCGTCGAGCACACGGTCATACCTGACCGCATTGAGGCCGGCACATTTATGGTAGCTGGAGCCATGGCAGGATGCCCAGACAAGGGAATCACGCTGCACCGCGTCTGCGAGGATGATTTGAGACCCTCTACCGAAAAACTCATTGAAGCAGGCCACGATGTCACATTCGACAAATCAGGTAGCACATGCACCGTCAAACCTGGAAAAAATCCGGTCGGAGCGAATATCGTAACTGCGCCATTTCCTGGTTTTCCCACTGATATGCAGGCACAATTCACCGCATTATTTGCCGTCACACCAGGTATTTCCGTTGTTGAGGACACCATTTTCCCTCAACGTTTCATGCACTGTGCCGAGATGTCACGTATGGGAGCCGACATCAAAGTTGATAATGGCACCGCCGTGATTCACGGTAACCACAACATGTCCGCAGCTCCCGTTATGGCATCAGATCTCAGGGCCTCGGCCGCTCTCGTTCTTGCTGGCTTATGCTCAGAGGGCACAACGGAAATCAACAGACTATACCACATTGATCGTGGATATGAGAATATTGATGACAAACTCATTATGCTTGGGGCCGAAATCGAACGCTTAAGAGAGTAATCTAATCCCTCACTCTTTATGAGTTTCTGCCTAATATTTACCTTGACCTCTGCGTATCTCTCACAGAGATTCACCGCCCGTTGATGTTCTTTCATATCTCCGGCCATAGTATTGGGTAAGGTGTATCCTATTCAAATCATCATACTTATTCCCCACCCCTCAATTCATTCAATTTAATCCAACAAATCATGGCTAAGAAAAAAGCTGCAGCTAAAAAAACCACTGCCAAAAAAGCAGCCAAAAAAGCAGCCAAAAAATCTTCAACAAAGGTAGCCAAGAAAGCTGCTCCCAAGAAGAAGG
>DPWT01000201.1 GCA_003527555.1 Verrucomicrobiales bacterium
CTGATGTTGACACTAAACATATTCAGCTAACCAATCAGTTGGCAGCACTCAAAAAGGAAAAAGAAATTCACGATAAAAAATCACCCATCACTCTGGTGATGCAGGAAAATAAGGACAAGGAACCCTTCGCGCACATTCTCGTACGCGGAAACTATGCCGATAAGTCAGATAAAGTCACACCAGACACCCCAGCCTCCCTGCCTCCCATGGGGAATCTACCTAAAAACCGACTCGGCCTCGCCCAATGGCTCACCAAACCAGAAAACCCACTCCCAGCACGCGTCACGGTAAACCGCTATTGGTACTACCTGTTTGGACGCGGCATCGTTGACTCTACGGGAGACTTTGGCGTCATGGGCTCACGACCCACCCACCCAAAACTACTCGACTGGCTAGCCGTCGAATTCGTGGAAAACGGCTGGGATCTCCACCATCTATTACGCACCATCGTCACCTCATCCACCTACCGCCAAAGCTCTGTGATTTCAGAACAAAAACTAGAGCTAGACCCAGAAAACACATGGTTGGCACGCGGTCCACGCTACCGACTCGATGCTGAACAAATCCGCGATCTTACGCTTGAATCCTCCGGCTTGCTTAATAAAGAAATCGGCGGTCCATCGGTAAAACCCTACCAGCCAAAAGGTATCTGGTCGTCGGTTGCCATGCCTCAGTCGAACACCAAAAATTATCAGGCCGATACCGGCGACAAACTCTACCGCCGCTCGCTCTACACCTTCTGGAAACGCACCGCTCCACACCCCGCCATGGAGATTCTAAACGCTCCCGTTCGCGAAGTCTCATGTGTCAAACGAGAACTCACCAACACTCCACTACAAGCATTCGTCATCATGAATGACCCGCAGTTCGTGGAAGCTTCGCGCCAGCTCGCCTCACGCGCCATCAAAGGAGCAAAAACCACCGATGAACGCATTCATCTAATCTCCTCCGCACTGCTCGCACGACCTATGAGCAATGACGAGCTCGATGTCGTGAAATTGACTCTCAAACAAGCAAAAGATAAATTCACCAACTCCCCAGAAGATGCCACGAAACTCATTACCGTAGGCGAATCTAAGCCAGATGAATCCCTCGCAGCGCCCGAACTCGCCGCCTGGACCGTCGTCGCCAACCAAATCCTAAACATGGACGAAACCCTAAACAAGTAACACTGCCGTGAATCTTACCGACCTCGAAAAAACTGTCGATCTCCACGACACCTCACTCACCCGCAGGCAATTCTTTCGCCGAAACGCCATGGGGTTGGGTAGCGCCGCTCTCGCCTCACTTCTGCCCCACGATCTTATGGGTGCGATCTCAGGAGGAAAAACAGGCACCTCCCACTTTCCGGCCAGAGCCAAACGCGTCATCTATATTTCCCTCATCGGTGCTCCCTCACAATTTGAGACATTCGACTACAAACCTCACCTCAAGAAAGAGTTCAGGAATGATATCAAGGACTTCCTTGTTAAGTCCGGTCAGCGCCTCACCGGCATGACTGCAAAACAATCAAAGTTCCCCGTCGCACCCTCATTTGCCGATTTCAAACAACACGGCGAGAGCGGCACATGGATCTCCGACTTGCTGCCATATACGGGAAAAATGGCCGACGATATTTGCTTGATCAAGTCAATGCACACGGATGCCATTAACCACGAACCCGCCAATCAGCTGATGTACACCGGCAGCATGGTCGCTGGCCGCGCATCAATGGGCTCATGGCTCTCCTACGGTCTCGGCTCACTCAACCAAGATCTACCAACGTTCTGCGTGCTTCACGCACAGCACTCCAGCCCGTACTCAAATGTTCAGGCAATTTCATCCCGACTCTGGGCGTCCACCTTCCTACCGGGCAAACATGCTGGCGTCAATCTGCGCACCCAAGGCGACCCCGTCCTCTATCTCAAGGACGCCCCCGGCATCGACCGTAAACTCCGCCGTGAAATGCTCGATGGACTATCAGCCCTCAACCAAAAAACATTGGAAAACGTCGGCGATCCGGAAATCCAAACCCGTATCCAACAATACGAAATGGCATACCGCATGCAGATGTCCGTCCCAGAACTCACCGACATGTCAGAGGAGACGGAGGAAACATACGAGCTTTACGGCCCGGATTCTAAAAAGCCTGGCACCTTCGCCTACTCCGCCCTCATGGCACGCCGACTCGCCGAGCGCGGTGTTCGCTTTACCCAAATATTCCACCGTGGGTGGGACCAGCACGGAAACCTTCCGCGCGACATCGCCTCCCAATGTAAAGACGTTGATCAAGGAGCCTATGCTCTCGTTCAAGATCTCAAACGCCGTGGCCTACTGGACGACACTCTCGTCATCTTTGGTGGGGAATTCGGACGTACCGTCTACTCCCAAGGAAACCTCACAGAGAAAAACTACGGGCGCGACCACCACCCACGTGCATTTTCACTCTGGATGGCGGGCGCAGGTGTCAAAGGCGGCATGACTTATGGTGACACAGACAAGTATTCGTTCAACATCACCACCCCCGACCAGAAAGTTCACGTCCGCGATCTCCACGCAACCATCCTCGAACGCTGCGGCATGAATCAACACAAGCTCACATTCAAACATCAGGGACTCGACTTCCGCCTCACAGGTGTGGAACCCGCCCGCGTTGTCACAGACATCCTAGACCACTCTCATATGGCTAAACACTAGGTAGAGTGTGCCCATGCGGTGCTTATCTCGACATGCTCACATAGCATACGCTACAATCATAATGACATCCCCACACGAGCGATGATTGGAAACCTCATCAAAAAGCTAAATTTCTATTAATTAGTTCCTTCGTTCTGGCTTCTGTAACGCTTTCGTTTTGTTACTTCTACATCGATTGCTGCAGTATTTGATACTGTCCCAACTGCGCTCCCATTTCTTACGCCAAACAAATGGAAAACCACATACAGGGCAAATTTTACGGGGTAAATCTGACTTTTTGCGATGCTTCATAAACTTCAGATTGGAATGAACTTCTTGCACTTCTTCCAATAAGAGAAAAAAGAGGGGAAATAACCATACACCTCAAACATCATCAATCTGGATTCCATCTTCCCACAGTAGTGCCGATTAGTCGGATGTTCTTTGTAGATGATATGTTCTGAGTCAACTTTTTGGGCCAGAACTTCAAAATCAGCAACTAGCAATTGAATATCTCCAATATTTTTTGCCAACCCTAACACAAATTCGATACATTTTTGACTGACTGGATAAGTTTTGAAAAACGAAGGTTCCAGTAACAACACCCTCTGAACATCTTCACCAGCGTGCCAATTTGGATCAAGATTGTAGTAATTGTAAACCAATGTATCTACCTCCTTTTTAAGCTTTATTTCCGGTGCATCATTGAGAGAAGTTTGCGGATCAAAATCTAGGAGGTCGGATAATGCCTCAGGTATGGCGAGGTTACAGAATTGCCCATAGTCGATATCCAAGAATGTGTTCTTCTGGTTACTGTTGAAATACTTGTTGATGTTGTCTTGGTTAGCATAGTATTTCTTTTTTGAATTGCTCCCCGCAACCCACTGCCAGCTTAAGGCATTACTTGCCCAGTCTCCATCAAGCAGGTGGTAATACATCCATCTAGCCGGTGTGAGCCAATGAGACTGTGCAATATTACACGCCAGTGAGGCTACATACATTCGCATGTGATTGTGCATGTAACCATTCTCGTACAAACTTTCTATCGCAGTATCAATGGCATTGATGCCTGTCCTGTGTTCGACAATAGCAGAGCTGACATGACGATTAGATACAGGTAATTGAGGGGCTTTGAGGTCATCATTAATCGCCTCACCTTTTGCGACCCATATGTTTTGCCAGTAGTCTCTCCAAGCTAATTCTTGGACGATTTTTTCAATGTGTCCCCAAGGCAGGCTCAATGAAAGCAAGTGATCAAAAATCTGCCTCGTCGAGATGACTCCACGGGATATGTATGGACTCAAATATGTGACCGCACCATCGCTAAAATTACGACTACGACTATATCGAACTGGGTCTATTTGCTCGATACGCTTTTGTATTTCTGTAAATTCTGTAGGAAACATCTATGCTTTTAAATGATTTTGCCAACAACTTGACGCGTAACTGCGCAAGCGGTAACAATATCACTACAAGTACGTATTTTTGCAAATGTATGATGACAGGTATAGTGAAAAGTTCACGTAACCAACT
>DPWT01000278.1 GCA_003527555.1 Verrucomicrobiales bacterium
GCGTCGAGCGGGAAGCGTTTGAGTGGTTGAAGGGTAACTTGTGTTGCCAGCTCAGGTGTCTGAGCCATCTCAATGAAGCTGTATTTTTCTTTCAGGGCGAGGTATTCAGGGAGGTAGCGTCCAGCTTGGCGCATTACCCAGACGGGGGTGCGGTCGGTTTTTTCACGGCGGATAGTGGCAAGAAAGCGTTCGCGGGAGGTCATTAATGTGGTTTGACAGATTCTTGATGATAATCCAGTCCATATGTATGTGAATTATCTCGGGTTACAGTAGTCGATTCTACTTGCGCGGGTGACTGTGCGAGGTTAATCGAAAACATGTCCAAACATTGTCGATGGCTTCACATCGCTGGAGCTCTGTCATTAACTCTTTTTGTGTCCTGCCGAGAGAATGCTGAGGTTGTGGTAACAGAGCAGCGTGAGTTAACGATGTTCGATGCTAACCGTGATTCATTAGTGGCTGTGATGCCTCCAGAGTGGAGGCAGCTACCGGGAACGCAATTTCGTCTATTTAACTACCGTTTTGGCGAGGATGGTGAAGTTGCTGTCGGCAGAAGTCGCGGAGACATACTACCAAATATCAATCGTTGGGTAGTTGACCAGTTTGGTAAAAAACCTCTTGCCACCACGGACGACTTACAGAAAGTGAGTGTTTTGGGTCAGCAGGGGGTGCTCGTCTCAGCTAAAGGTAAATTTAAGGGAGGCATGGGGAAGCCCGCACGTGAGAATGCTGCGCTTTTAGGTATGATCGTTGCTGTTGGTGATCAACTTTTGACAGTAAAAATGATTGGCGATGCTGACGCGGTGTTTAGTGAGAAGGATAGGCTGATAAAATTCTGTGAGAAGCTCCGTATTTCAGGTCTCAGGTCTGAGGAAATTAAGTAGTAACCAAAAAATTCTACCAGTGGCTAATCGATTATCATTCTCTTCAATTTCCAAAAGTTTATTCCAGTTTTTTTCTGGATTTGGTCTCGCTGTAACTTGTTTGCTTTTGCTGTTTATACTCACTTGGTTGAGCACGTTGGAGCAGCCTGCAAAAGGCCTGTATGAGGTGCAGAAAAGATACTATGATGCCGAGGCATTGTATGTCATTCCGGACCTCCCACTTCTTAATATCCCCGACAAACCATGGTTGCCAATTATAGGTGGGAAAAAGCTCATCATTCCATTGCCGGGTGCTTATCTCGTGAGCGCGGTGCTTTTTGTTAATCTGTTTCTTGGTGGATTGGTGCGAATTCGTAAAGGATGGAAATATTCTGGAGTCATCATCTCACACTTTAGTATGGTGAGCCTGCTTGTTGCCGGTTTCGTTTCCCATCATTACTCCAAAGAGGGCATCATGTTTGTACTGCAAGGTCAGAAATCTAATTATGCTCAAAGTTATACTGATTACACAATTGAGGTGGCAGAAATTGTCAATGGGGAGAAGAGCAAACCATACGTTGTGCCAGCTGAGCCGCTCAAAGCACTTGATCCTGAACGGAAGCTGAAGGTATCACTACCTGACTTGCCATTCGATCTGGTTGTCAGCAACTGGTTGCGCAATAGTGAGATGGGTCGTTCATCAGATAAAAGTGATCCGCAAGTAGTAGATGGAGTGGTTCTGGCTTGGAAAAAACTATCCACAACGGAAGAGGAAAATGCGGCAGGTTGTCTTGTTGATGTCGTGTCCAAGAAATCCGGTAAGGTAGTTCAGCGGTTGTTGTTGTATGGCCCAAACATAGATATGATAACTGCATCTGTTGATGGTAAAGTTTATGGCTTTGATCTTGTGCGCGAAATTTGGCCCATGCCATTTCGAGTGCAGCTCGATGAGTCGGTGGGCGAATATTACCCAGGCACTAGAAAACCGAGTTTTTTCCAGAGTAAAATCACGCGCATTGCTGATGATGGGCAAAAGAAATTTACCATCCGGATGAATGAGCCGATGCGCTATGGTGGCTACACACTTTACCAAGCACGCTGGTCTGGTGAGACTGAAGTTCCCCAATCTGGGTTTGCCATTGTCAAAAACCCTTCAGATCAATGGCCGAAGTGGAGCCTATATGCATCTATATTGGGACTTACAATCCATTTTGTTATGAAGCTGTTTGGTTTCATTGGGCGTAAGGACAGAAAACAAGTTACTGCAGCATAGACATGAAAAAAGATTCTCGCAAGCTACGTTCTAAAATCGGCCGTTGGGCCGCTTTCGTGCTAATGTTATTAGCCATTGGTAGTTATGGGCTATACACAATGCGCTTGAATGTGACTCAGAAGGAGTCCATGGAAGTCAGCGGTTACGAGTCATGGGAAGAAAAAGTGATTGTTGCAGCCCGTGATATGCCGATTCAAGATGGGGGGAGGATCAAGCCCTTCTCGACTTGGGCTGGTTTTACAATGCTCAAGCTTCATGGCGATCGCACAATGAAGATCATGGTGGACGGGAAAAAAGTTAAGCTCGGGCCAGAGGAAGTTTTGTTAGATTGTTTGTTTCGTCCTGAGGTTGCGCGCAAGCTTCCTGTGTTTCGAATTGATGATACTGAGATCATCAAGTCACTCGCGGTGGGTGACCTAACCCAAGAGGACATCAAGATGACAGGGATGAATGATTCCCAGATTGATGATGTGGTTAAACAGGCAACGTTGGGTAAAAATAGGCGTGACCGTTTCAGCTACGAAGAATTAGAGCAGGTGTCACCCATTCTAATTGCGCGAGCACAAAAAATACGTAAGTCGCAGCCGGATAAGGCGAAGATGAACTCCGACCAGCGACAAACAATTGATCTTGCAGACACAGTATGGCTATTCATGCGTCTGATTTATCACATGGATTTTGCGCGTGCGGACATTGAAATACAGAGGGGTACGCCCGCTGTGGACAAAACGCGTATGCAGCGAATGAGTTATTGGATCAAGTCATTCCCCTTACTTGCAGAGGCAGTTCGTAAGATGAAGCCGAGTGGAGAACAGTTACCGCCACAGCTAATGGCGTTATTCAGTGATCTGGAATTGCGTATGCGGCGATCGTCTGAGGATATCAAATTTGTTCCTCCATATGATAAGAATAGTGATCTTTGGTCTCCATTAGGGAAACGCATTGAGAAAGTTATCTCTGGTGACCGCACCCACGCAGAGGCACTGGTAAAAGATATGGTGCAGCTTGAGGATGTTCAAATTGCGCTGCGAGATCAAGGGCAGGGTACTTTCGCATCAAAATTAGGTGACTGGAAACAATCGGTTCATGAGCGTATGAATGCGGGCGATGTTGCTCAACTTGGAAGTGAGGTGAAGTATGGAAAGTATAACTATTTCTACAATGCACTTATTGTATTTCTCATCACATTCTTTTTTGTGATGATTAGTTGGTTGTCGCCACGCAGCAAGATTTCAAAGTTTTGTTCATGGATTGCCCTTGGTTTATGTGTGTTTGCTTTGCTATTGATGATCGTGGGTATCACGCATCGTAGTTTTATTATGGAGCGATCTCCCATAGGTAACCTTTACGATACGATTATATTTATTGGAGCGACTGGGGTATTAGTTCTTTTGCTTACAGAATTGATGACCAGGCGAATGGTGGCGCTAGGTTTGGCTGTTTTTATGGGCATGGTTTGTATGTTTCTCGCGCGTCGGTATGAGATGGGTGATGCGAAGGATCATATGGATCCGTTAGTCGCAGTGTTGAAGTCCAATTTCTGGCTTTCGACTCACGTTGTAACGGTGACCGTAGGATATATGGGTGGTTTGGCTGCGGCTGGCTTATCTGCAATCTATCTATTTGCTCGTGTGTTTGGAATTGATGAGGGTGACAAGCGATGGCGCCGTGCAATGACTCGGATCGCTTATGGTATGATTGGTTTTACGCTATTTTTCAGTCTCATTGGTACCGTTCTCGGTGGTATTTGGGCAAACGACTCATGGGGGCGTTTCTGGGGGTGGGATCCCAAAGAAAATGGAGCACTCATGATTGTACTTTGGTGCCTTATTTTACTGCACGCGCGACTGGCTGGATACTTGCGGGAGTGGGGGCTACACATTGCGACTGTTTTCGGGGCTAATGTGGTTGCCTTTTCTTGGTGGCACGTGAATTCTCTCAGCACTGGCTTGCACTCATATGGATTTATCGATGGGATGGGTGCAATATGGGGGTTCTATCTCCTGATGACATCGATCTGCCTGATGGGTGGCATAGCGGCTGTAGTCGTGCGTTCATCAAAAACGGTGCCACCTACTACATCACAGTCCTAGATGAATTGAGTAGTATGTCCTTATCAACAGCGGTGACACAAGTCAAAGCAAAGCCTAGACAATCTTCTCGGCTACCGCATCGACAAGCATAGTACCATCACCAATGAGGCGGAATTTGCCGTTTTTAATTTCAGCTAAATTTTCTGTTAGCAATGATTTTACGATTTCTTTCCGAGACTCTCTGAGGTATTTCTCCGGTAGACCATCAGTTGTTCGCAGGAGTAAGGCAATACGCTCAATTCTATAGGCTTCGCTATCAATAATTTCTTCTTCAGATTTAGCGTGTCCAACAGCTTGTATTGCATGAATATATCCTGCGGTGTCTGGGATATTTTTCCAGCGTTTGCCATTACATGTGGAAACGGCTGACGGGCCTAGCCCAAGGTAGTCCTCGCCATGCCAGTAGGCAAGATTGTGGCGCGACTCCATGCCATGGCGCGCGTAATTTGATGTTTCGTAGTGATGATATCCCGCGTCTGTGAGCTTGTTGTGTGCCAGGGTGAACATATCAGCGTTGATATTCTCGTCTTCATGATGGCGCAACTTTTCAAAAAACGGAGTGTCTTCTTCGTAGGTGAGATTGTAGGCGGATATGTGATCAGGGTTTAGCGATAAGGCTGTCTTGATAGTATTTTGCCAGTCGGTAATTGATTGCCCCGGCACGGAAAACATCAGGTCGATATTCACCTCCTCCATGCCAGTGGTTTGCAGAATCTTGACTGATTTTACTGCATCTTCTGAACTGTGTTCACGCCCAAGGCTCTTAAGGACGTGGGGTGTGAATGATTGAATGCCAAGTGACACACGGTTTACGCCGAGGGATTTGAAGAGAGCGGCTTTTGAGCCCTCAAATGTAGCAGGATTTGCCTCCATTGTAATGTGGGTATCATCCAGAGTAAGTTCTGCGTGAAGGCCTTCAAAAAGTCCTGTCAAATGCTTGGGTGATAGCATGGAGGGAGTGCCACCGCCTAAATAGAGTGTGCTGATTTTGGAGAGGTGACCAGATGCTACTGCTATCCGAGCCTCTTGCAGAAGGCTGCCGATGAATTTGCGTTTGTCGGTGTCACCCGGCGTGTGTTTGTAAAACGAACAGTAAGGGCAAATCCGATGGCAAAAAGGAATGTGGATATAGAGTATCAATTATGAAAATTCGAAATTTGAAATTCGAAATCTTTTAGATCGTCATTGAAGAAAAGCCCCCATCGACGGTGATCTCTGAGCCAGTTATAAATGATCCTGCCTTATTGGACGCTAGCATGAGGGTAGCGCCGGTTAGCTCATTGGCAGTGCCGAAGCGTGACATCGGAGTGTGTCGGAGGATTTCTAAGGCACGTGTTTCGTCGCCCTGACGTGATGCCTCTGTGGATGGAAAAAATCCTGGTACTAGGGTGTTTACTCGTATGTCGTGTTCCGCCCACTCACGTGCAAGATTTTTGGTCAAATTATGTACTGCAGCCTTGGCGGCTGAATATGCGGAGATTCCAGAAACAGGTAAAACACCAGCCATGGATCCCATGTTAATGATGCTGCATGGTTCGTGGTGATCGATAAAAAACTGACCGAAAATCTGGCAGGCGCGGAACACACTCTTGAAGTTGACATCCATCAAACGCGTGAGTTCGTCCTCAGTGATTTCGAGGAAGGAAGTGCCTGAACCTACTCCGGCACCATTGACCAGCACATCAACTTTTCCGGAGCGAATCAGCACAGCTGATAACAAGTCGTCAATTTCCTGGCGATTTGATACGTCTGCTTTGTGAAACCATGATTTGCCTCCAAAATCATCAATAGCCGCGAGGTTTTCAATGGCATTCTCTGGGTTACGACCTACGATCACGACCTCGGCACCTGCGCGTGCTAGGGCAATCCCCATGTTGCCGCAAAGGTTGCCAGTACCGCCGATAACTACAGCAACTTGACCGCTAAGATCAAAGAGTGACTCGACTTGCTCCATATGATTAAAAATTGTTGTTAGGGAAAAATTAAATTTTCTTTGTGATGATAGCATTTTGCTCTAGGCGTTTAATCCAGCGGTCATGCTTTTCTTTGTTCTTACGAGCACGGACACGGCCTTCTATCGCCTTACGAACTTTATTGAGTGGTGGCGTAGCGCCATAGTATTTCTTGTCGAGGCATACGATGGTGTAGCCCCGACCGTCTTCAAGCGGGCCAAGAATTTTACCTTCTGGAGTTTCCATCATAATGGCGGCAAAAGCTGGTGAGAGGTCAGTGCGTTTAGTTTTTTCAACTTTGCCACCTTCAGATGCCCAAGCATCCTTAGAGTGTTGTCCTATCACGCCAACTTTGCAGCTACACACGAGAAGATCCTTCACCAGCGCAAGTTAAACCCCTCCCAACATCAGTCCTCCACAACGTCTTCAGCCACCACTTCCGTGGGGACGCCCGCTCCCAATGTCTTGCAGACATCGTCTGGATCGGCTTCTTCTTTCTCCTACGTCCCGGCGAACATTGCAATGCAGGCGCAGACAACGACTCTGCGCCTTTCCGACTCTGCGACG
>DPWT01000106.1 GCA_003527555.1 Verrucomicrobiales bacterium
CCCCGTTTGAGCTTACATATGAGTATTCGTCCCTTTGCTGAAATCAGATTCAAAAAATATCATTCTTTTTTCGTTTTTTAATCGTGTAGCGGAATTCTTATTTCATCGCTAATTTAGTTTGCTCAAATAACAAAATTCTCTTCCTCCCATAACGGGAGGAAGAGAAAGATAGGTTGGGTATTTGATACACTTAACACCTTCAGAATGCATCTATCTGCCAAAGCGTGTGTTGTTTGGCGATTGCATCAAATAGCTATCCTGGATCCGGTCTTCACGCTGCTCAAGAGCACGCAAGGCATCGCGGAAAGCATTTCTTGATGTCCATGCATCTGCAGCAAACTGGAATAGAGGTTGATCGTCCCTGATTGCAGATTCAACATTTGATCGTGTTGAGCTACTCAGGAACTTAGAATACTTGGAAAGAAATTCATATCCACGTGCAGTGTAGAATCTCCAGCAGCCTTCATAATCCCCTTTGCCATACATTGGTGCTGCTTTGGTCAAAGTGTCTTGGACAAACTTAATCGCATCGACGGTGCTGATATCACCTTCGGGAAGCTCCATCGGATCTGGTATCACCGCGCCAATTGCATTGATCAGACCATTAAATGCTTCTTCATCCGTGTCAGTGATCTTAATGTCACTGATTTTAGAATCGGTTCCCATACGGGTGAGATAGATAGGCGCACCATGAATAGTGCGGAGTTTATTATAGGGCCTGCAATTTTCACTCACGTGCTTACCTGTGATGACGTGACGTGCAAGAATGCCATAAAGCTTTTCTCTGTTCTCGCCATTGGGGTTTGCTGCCAGCGATGCATACGGTTCTATTTTCCACGCATCATTAACTGGGGCAAATATAGTAAATTGTGATGATGAAGCAACTGGCAGGTCGAGCCCGGTTGTCTCGAGCAATGTGACCAGAGTTGTGTAGCGATCATCTTTACGCAGTAAGTCCAGAAGGCTGGACTCAACTGGTGGAATCACTGAGTCAATTACATGTATGATACCATTAGCACACGGAATATCTGCCTCCAAAACCTTAGCTTTGTCTACAGTAGGACCAGCAGAAGTCATTTTAAAGTTGATCTGCTGACCAAAAGCCGAAATCGGTGTAACATCTGAGACACCAAGGCTCAGATAATTTGGTATATTCCCAGCAGCACGAATACGATCTACAATGTGATGTTTAATAATATCCTCTAGCCGCTCGTCATTCTCTGGCAGGAAGAGAGACTCAAGAAATGCAGGCGGTAGTTTTTTAAATGCCTCATCAGTAGGCGCGAATGCTGTATAAAGACCGTGCATGTTCTGAAACAGCTTGCCTTGCCGGCTAGCCGTAATGGCTTTAGTAAAAATGGTAAAACGTCCATCTTTCTGCAATCGCTGGAAGAGGTCGTCCGTTGTGGGAGTTAGAACAGTGTCAATTAGGTATATGTTACCATTTGAACATGGAATCACTTCACCCGTAAATTTTGCAGCTCCTATATTTCCCGCCTTGTAATTGACTGAGAGAAATTGGCCCGTTGCCATTCGCAACGCAGCATATTTTTCCAAGCCTATAATGGGAATCGATTTTCCGACCACATGAAACCCGAATACCTCTTCGAGTCGGTCGCCATTTCTGGGATCCAGTAATGTTTTGACCGATTCTTTGGAGAGCTTTTCAAATGCAGCATTTGTCGGTGCAAATACTGTTCGCCTTATCGAAGTTCGCTCAGAAAGCTGTGACCCAATTTCCGTTTTTTCAAGTAGCTTGAGAAAATTTGATAGGTCAGATCGCTCGCGCACAACGCGACCGATGGTTTTGGCTTCAGCGGGATTGGCTGCTCGGGTTTCCCCTATGAATATGATAGGGCATAAAATGCCTAGGAGTATTTGTGGCGCGTTGGTGAATAATTTCATGATGTTTATTTGCGTAGTTGTTAGTAGTTTGCACATTGGGGTATACACTAGCGTTCGTCTGGATAATTAAATTAGATTCAAATAAAATTTAATTTTTTCACAAATCCAGATTATCTGCAGCGCCAAAGATCAACACTTCTCGCAGTTCAGTAATCCTTACTAACCAATAGCTAATCAGACACCGCTCTCCAAGCCTATGGAGAGTCCATTGGCTTGGATCCCCACGTAAATAAGCATCAAGCCAGTGTATCACTCTCCTCATCCATCAATGAGAAAGCCAAAAGCACGTCACCTATCTCCAACTCCGTACCATTGGCCAACATCACATCAGAAACTCGCGTTCCATTATGTTTGATGCCATTAGTAGCACCATTATTAAACATTACGTAGCCTGCCTCGCGGCGCTCAATTAGACAATGCACCTTCGAGACGGACCGGTGTGAAATGGGGATGTCATTGCGACTGCTGCGGCCAACGAGCAGCTTCGTACGTTTCAGGTCAAATTGGTAGACTTGGCTATCTTTTCCCGGTTCAGTGATGGTTATTCTGGGCATAAATTTAGTTGATATATACGTATGTATATTACGCTTTATTTAACAGTTTTTATCGAAAGGATCAGTATCTTATGTTTATCATTTGATCCTGTTGTGACGATTTGCAGGAGAAAACTCAAAATCTTCACTAGACACTAATGATAAGTTTCTTTCGTGGAATACAATAAAGATAGCGTGCTCATCGTGGGTGCGGGTGTCATCGGACTCTGCTCTGCATACCACCTGCTCAAAGCGGGGCGACCGGTAACGATAATCGACTGCCTAAAATCTGAGCATGGCTCCTGCTCATACGGCAATGCGGGCATGGTTGTGCCTAGCCACTTTATTCCTCTTGCTGCACCTGGCATGGTCAGTAAGGGGCTTAAGATGCTCACCAAACCAGAGGGGCCATTTTTTATCCGCCCGCGTACAAGTATGGAACTGATCCGCTGGTGCAGGCTGTTCATGACGCATTGCACTCAAAAACATACCATGCAAAGTCGAGAGCTGTTACGTGATATGAATATAGAGAGTCGTCGGCAATTTCTACAAATGGCCTCAGACACTGGAGTCAAGGTCGTCGAGCGAGGTCTCCTTAATCTTTGCCTGACAGAAAAAGCGCTACACGAGGAAGCAAAGGTAGCTGCCATGGCCGCTGAATTAGGTATTGAGGCCGAAGTATGTGGGCCTGAACGACTAGCTGAGCTCGATACCGATATCGAGATGACTGTGCGCGGTGGTATCTGGTTTAAACAAGACTGCCACATGGATCCTGCTGAATTTATGCGTGGGCTCCTCAGTAAAGTTATAAATATGGGCGCTGAGATTGTCTCTGAGACCGAAGTCACTGGTCTGAAAAAGGGAAATAACGCCACAGTTCATCTGGAAGGAATTAATACACCATCGGATTTAGAAATTGTGCTCGCCTGCGGTGCTTGGTCGTCTGAGCTCATCAAGTCACTTGGACTACGTATGCCAATGCAAGCAGGAAAAGGATACTCACTCACACTAGGTCAACCTCGGCAACAGCCAAAGCTCTGCTCTATCCTCGCCGAGGCAAAAGTGGCTGTCACCCCGATGAACGACCAATTACGTTTCGCAGGAACCATGGAGATCTGCGGTAATGATCTCAGTGTCAACCAGCGCCGAGTGAACGGCATTATTAAATCAATTGAAAACTATTTCCCTGCCTACGATCAAACGGCCTTCCATAGCGTTAAACCGTGGGCGGGACTGCGCCCATGCTCACCGGATGGATTACCATACATAGGGAGAGTCACCGGGTATTCTAACCTCACCATTGCCAGCGGCCACTCAATGATGGGATTTAGTCTCGGACCCGTGACAGGTAAGCTTATCTCGTCTATCCTAACAGGAAAACAAACACCTGACATCCGGAAACTCGACCCGCTACGCTACGGGTAACCCCACGACTTTTCCATATGATACGATCTCTAGATAGAAAACCATAACACTGAACAAGAATCTGGTTCCACAAACAAACATCCCCATGTGATCCGTTACAAAAAATGGCGTGACCTGAAACATTATCAAAACGCTTCTCCATGATCAGTGGCTTATCCAATCGCTAAAAAAAGTATCTCGTATATCACTGGCTAAACTCATAAGTGTATGCAGATACAGGGGCATGCCATAGGCTATTTTACCAAGCCTAGATGATATATGCCTTATCTGCTTATGAGCAATACAGATTTCCATCACCTAAAGATTATCGACTCCCACACGTGTGGTGAGCCAACACGCGTTATCATTGAAACCCCCAATGGTGTCTCAGGATTAGACAAAGGCAGCATGATGGATAGGAGAATCATCATGAGTGATGATTACGATTGGATTCGCACTACATGCCTACACGAGCCGCGTGGTCACAATGCCATGGTCGGCGCCCTGCTTTGCGAGCCCGTCAATCCCGACTGCATCGCCGGGGTCATCTTCTTTAACAACGTAGGATACCTCAGCAGTTGTATACACGGCACGATTGGTGTGACGGCTACACTCGCTCACATGAAAAAAATTTCTGCCGGCACCCATCGTATCGAAACTCCTGTTGGCGAGGTCACTGCGGAGCTACATGACGATGGTAGCGTGACGGTGACCAACGTGCCAAGCTACCGCTATCAAAAAAATGTCAGCATTAAAGTGCCAGGCCACGGCACCGTCACTGGTGACGTAGCTTGGGGAGGTAACTGGTTTTTCCTAACTAAAGACTACGATGGTGATATTTCTATCGAAAACATAGCATCACTCACGAAGTTCAGCTCTGCCTTAGCCCAAGCATTAGTAGATCATCATATCGTCGGCTCTGACGGTGCAGTAGTCGATCACATCGAAATTTTTGGTGATCCCACGCAGGGTGTCTCAGATAGCCGCAGCTTTGTGCTCTGCCCCGGGCTCGCCTACGACCGATCACCGTGCGGCACGGGAACGAGTGCCAAGCTTGCCTGCCTGCACGCCGATGGCAAATTAGCGCCCAAACAAATCTGGCGGCAGGCCAGCGTGTTGGACACTGTTTTCGAAGGGAGTGTAAAACCACTTGAAAATGGCCAAGTAATCCCGATGATCACCGGCACCGCCTACGTGAATGGCGAGGCGACCATTATCATACAAGACACAGACCCTTTTAAACACGGCATCAATGCCAACTAACCCATCAACTATTATGACACTCCAAGGAACATCCATCATCGGCGCATCACGCGGACAAGGCAACGAGTCTGCCGGCCAGAGCAGCAATCCAGCTAACAACGAAACTCTCGACCCCAATTATATCGCCGCAACCGACAAAGAACTTCAGCATGCGGTTTCACTAGCTGACGACGCTTTCCAGTGCTTCCGCCGGACATCCGGTGCCGATAAGGCCAAACTTCTGCGCACAATCGCTGAAAATATCGAGGGCTCAATCGAAAACCTCGTCACGCGCATGCCGCTAGAAACCGGACTTCCCGAAATGCGCGTCCGTGGTGAGGCAGGCCGCACATGCGGGCAGCTCCGTATGTTCGCCAATCTCGTTGAAGGCGGCTCGTGGGTAGATGCACGAATCGATCGGGCACAGCCTGACCGCGAACCCATCCCAAAAGTCGATACCCGCAGCATGATGCGCCCGCTTGGTCCAGTCGCTGTGTTTGCCGCATCGAATTTCCCGCTCGCATTTTCCACGGCAGGTGGCGACACCGCATCTGCACTAGCTGCAGGATGCCCCGTCATCGTCAAGGCGCATTCGTCACATAGCGGTACGGCAGAAATCGTCGGTCTTGCCATTCAGAAAGCCGTTGCTGATTGCGGACTGCCCGAGGGAGTATTCTCACTTGTCTACGGTAGTGGCCGCACTATTGGCCAGGCACTCGTCAAACACCCATCGATCAAAGCCGTTGGCTTCACTGGTTCCTACGGAGGTGGCCGTGCACTAATGGATCTTGCTGCAGCACGTGATGAACCAATTCCTGTCTACGCTGAAATGAGTGCCATCAACCCGGTTGTGATTCTTCCTGAGATCGCTGCCGCAAAAGGTGACGCGCTAGGTGAAGGGCTGTTTGGCTCCCTGACACTCGGTGTCGGTCAGTTCTGCACTAATCCGGGGCTGATCTTCATCCATGCCAATTCCGTAAGCCACATCACGGGTAAGCTCGTCGAACTGGTCAATGGAAGCTCCAGTGCCTCCATGCTCAACGCGGGCATCTGCCAGGCATACGGGTCAGGACTTGATCATTTGAAAAACCACAGCAACGTTGAGCTTCTTGCAGCGGGCAGCTGCGGCGATGCCCAAAACCAAGCTGTGCCTCATGTTTTCCAGACCACCTCATCAACATTCCTCGCAAGTAACGACCTAACAGAAGAAGTGTTCGGGCCAGCCACTCTGGTTGTGACCTACACAAGCGATGACGAACTCGCCCAGCTGTTTGGCTCACTTGGTGGTCAGCTCACAGCAAGTGTCCACGGCACTGATGATGAACTTGCGAGCCACACTGGTATTTCCGCTCTCATGGAAACCTGCACAGGTCGCCTTGTTTTTAATGGCTTCCCTACTGGCGTGGAAGTCTGCGCCAGCATGGTACACGGTGGTCCGTTTCCAGCAACATCAGACGGGCGCAGCACCTCGGTCGGCACCATGGCAGTCTACCGATTCACCCGTGCCGTCTGTTGGCAAGACTGCCCGGATGCCCTGCTTCCTGACGAGCTCAAGGATGCCAACCCATTAGGCATCCAACGCGCGGAGGTGTAACCGCCTTGCATTTGTTTCTACAAAAAAACCAGCTCCCAACAAAGGGGCTGGTTTTTTTTGATCATTATTATTGGCAAGACCCTTAATACTCCTTGCCCTCCCAAGAACTCCACCAACTGCGGAACAGCGCGTGCTGTGCCTCAAGGTGTGCCTTCTGTGAGGGGCTCAACTGATCGTCGGCATTGATCTGGTGCACATAGGCAGTATTACCCTCAAGAACCATCAGATGCTTGTAGTAAAGCACGAGATCAGGACCTTCGTCGAAGGTATTGAGCACGTGCGTAGCTTCCGTAAGCTCCTTGGCATAACGGCGTGCGGTAGCATCTCCAGCAGCAGCGCGCTGACACAGATCAACCATATGTAGCACTTCTTTAGGAAGGGCATTTCCAACACCCGTAATCGCTCCGCCAGCTCCACAGTTTACAAATCCATGGTAAGCCTGAGTATCAACCCCCACCATCAGAGTGAGCTGGTCGTTGCCAGTGGTTATATTTTCCGCCGCATAAGTAAGATCAGCAGCACCACCGAACTCCTTGAAGCCAACCAACTGTGAGTATTCGGAATTTAGCTTGAAAAAGAGATCCGCCTTAGTCGCAAATCCATAATAAGGTGAATTGTAAATCACTGCCGGAAGATCAGGACCACCCGCTTCAAGGATTGCGGTAAAATGATTATACTGAGCAGCGGGTGAAATTCCACGTGACAGCACTCGTGGAATAACCATCAGGCCGTGCGCTCCCACTTCACGAGCGTGTGCTGCGTGGTCTGCCGCAATTTTCGTATTCTGTGCACCAGTACCTACGATCACTTTGATGCCAGCATCCACCAGTGCCTTGACACCCGTTTGGCGCTGTTCATCGGTTAGCAACGGCCAGTCACCCATAGATCCACAATAAACCACCGATGCCATACCGGCCTCGATCAGCTCTTTCCCGGTCGCTACCAGGGCATCAAAATCAGGGTTGCCCTCGGCATCGCAAGGGGTCATCAGTGCAGGAATTGTTCCAGAGAAAATGTTGCTCATGAGAAGGATACTAGCACTCACGTCTTGGCAGATTCAAGGGTAGAGGCTGACATTTGGGGATAAATAACTAACCTAATACCCACTCCCCGCAGCGATACTTGACTCGATCGGATGCCAAGTAGTTTTGATTTCTTGGGTGGCAAGGATCGGGTAGGGTGATTCAGATTTGGCGGGGTCTTCTTTTCTTATGATCACCCGTTTAAGGTTGTGGGTGGCATTTGCTTTGATGGTAGCTTTGTGGGCGTCTGTGAGGTCGGATGCCACGACAGCATTGACGTCCATGTGGGTGCTGACGTTATCTAACAGTTCATCGCGATTGCCTGTGAGGATATTGATCACGCCCCCTGTAAGATCGGAAGTGGCGAGCACTTCGGCGAGAGTGATGGCACAGAGTGGTTTACTTTCGGATGCGAGAACGACACATGCATTTCCTCCAGCGATGATCGGCAGAATAGTTCCTAACAGACCAGCGAGTGCTGATTTCTCAGGCGCAAATACTGCCACCACACCCATCGGCTGATAAACAGAAAAGTTAAAGTGCGCGCTGGCGACTGGATTGACTGAGGAGAACGTTTGCTGGTACTTGTCGCACCATCCGGCGTAATAGATACATTGATCAACGGCGACCTGCACCTCCTTACGGGCGGCAGCGGTAGTACTTCCTTGCTGTTTCAGCTCGTCTTCAAACTGTGCCGCTCGCCCTTCGAGCATCTCGGCGATACGATAGAGAATCTGGCTGCGGTTAAATGGATCACGTTTTCCCCAGCCACCGGCTGCGGCGCGAGCAGCGACCACTGCGTTACGGAAATCCTTGCGAGATCCTTGGCAGATATTTCCGAGGGCTTTCCCTCCTCTTCCTTCTGGGGTGTAATACCTTCCGGATTCCGTGCGCGGGAACTTACCGCCGATGTAGAGTTTATAGGTTTTCAAAACTTCAATACGTTTCATAATCATAGGGGGTTAGAGTGGTAAATCGAGGTAGGCACCAAGCCCGTGCAGGCCGCCCTCACGACCGTAGCCGGATTCCTTGAATCCGCCGAATGGTGAGGTTGGATCAAATTTATTAAATGTATTACCCCAAACAACCCCAGCATCGAGTGCACCAGCGACTTGAAACAGGCGGGATCCTTTATCGCACCACACGCCGGCTGACAAACCATACGGCGTGTTATTCGCTTTCTCTATCACCTCGGAAACGGTGCGGAATGTTTGTACTGCCAACACAGGACCAAAAATTTCTTCCTTCGCAATGATGGACGACTGCGCAACGTTGGTAAATACGGTGGGAGGAAACCAGTTTCCTTTGATCGGCAAATCACATTCAGGCTGATACATGTCTGCACCACCTTTGAGTCCCTGTTTAATGTAGCGTTTGATGGTTCTCAGCTGCTCCTTAGAGTTGATCGCGCCGACGTCGGTATTTTTATCGAGCGGGTCACCAATGACGAGCGTGTCCATGCGCTGCTTGAGCTTCCACATGACTTCATCGTAAATATTTTCCTGCACAAAAAGACGTGAGCCTGCGCAACAAACATGGCCTTGGTTGAAGTAGATCCCATTGACCACGCCCTCGACAGCTTGATCTATCGGCGCATCCTCAAGAATGATATTGGCGGCCTTACCCCCGAGCTCGAGCGTGATTTTCTTGTCCGTCCCAGCGACAGATTTCTGAATCAGCTTACCAACACCGGTTGAACCGGTGAATGCCACTTTATCGACATCTGGGTGGTTCACGATAGCAGCACCTGTCTCCCCTGCCCCGGTGACGATGTTAACCACACCATCTGGCAAGCCAGCATCGGCGATGACCTCAGCGAGTTTTAGAGCGGTTAATGGTGTCGTTTCTGCAGGCTTCAAAACGACGGTATTTCCCGTCGCGAGTGCAGGTGCTATTTTCCATGCCGCCATCAGGAAAGGAAAATTCCATGGGATGACCTGCCCTGCCACACCGAGTGACTTCACCGGCATGTTAGGAAATGCATATTCTAACTTATCCGCCCACCCTGCGTTGTAGAAAAAGTGGTTAGCAGCGAGTGGAATATCGATGTCGCGCGACTCACGAATCGGCTTGCCGCCGTCCATGGTTTCAATGATAGCAAACTCACGTGCGCGTTCTTGGATTAGTCGGGCAATGCGGTAGATATACTTTCCTCGCTCGCGTCCGCTCATCTTACCCCATGCGCCGTTGTAAGCAACACGGGCCGCCTTCACAGCAGTATCGACGTCTTTTTTGCTACCCTCAGCCACTTCCGAGAGTTTTCGGCCGGTCGACGGACTAGTTGTCGCAAAGTATTTTTTGTTACTCGGCGTGGTCCACTTACCATTGATAAAGTGATCGTATCGTTTGGCAATATTGACCGCTGTGGTTTCCGGCGCGGATGCGTATTCCCAGTCCGATGATGATTTTTTCTTAGCCATAAATTTGGTATTTGGAGTTTAAAAATTAAATATTAGCACAAATCAGTCTTTGGAAAAATACTGCGCTGCTTGGTAATGGCCGCTTTCGAGTTTGGCAACTTGCATTAACACATCGTTCGCGAGGCTGCTGGCGCCGAATCGGAACCATTGATTCGTCAGCCATTTTTCGCCGAGGGTCTCCTTAACCATCACGAGGTAGTGCAGCGCGAGCTTTGACTTGGAAATACCACCGGCAGGTTTCATGCCTACCATCTTGCCAGTTTTGGCGTAATGATCACGGATGGCGAGCAGCATGACAAGCGTTACGGGGATCGTTGCCGCGGACGCTATTTTTCCTGTCGATGTCTTGATAAAATCGCCACCGGCATGGATCGCGATGTCTGACGCACGGCGCACGTTGTCCAGCGTGGCGAGCTCACCCGTTTCAAGAATAACTTTCAGCCGCGCATCTCCACAGGCTTCCTTCACCGCAGCAATCTCATCGAAGACATAGTTGTAGTCTCCAGAGAGAAATCGACCACGCGAAATCACCATGTCGACCTCATCCGCACCATCGGAAACCGCTCGTTTAGTTTCCTCGAGCTTACTCTTCAAGGTAGTATGCCCTGATGGAAAATAGGTGGCGACTGACGCAATCTTGACTGGTGACTTATCACCAAGCGCATCACGGGCTGTTTTTACAAACGGAGGAAAGACACACACCGCGGCCGTGGTCGGAAGACCCGGGATCGAGTCGTGCAAGTGCTCCGCTTTGTAGCATAGTTGACGCACCTTGTTAGGTGTATCGGCACCTTCAAGCGTGGTCAGGTCAATCATGTTAAGCACCATATTTAACCCAGCACGTTTAGTGATGCTCTTAATACTACGTGCAGTAAATCGCTCAGCCCTCTCAACAATACCTACATAATCAACGGGTGGTGAGTTCCTAAAATCATCCCCTCTTACGGAGGCTCTATTTCCAGTTTTCATGAGATCTTCTAGTATTCATTTTATATCTGCCTCAAATCAATCGAAAAAGTCACTATCGTTGTCCTTAGAAGATTTGATTTTAAAAGAAATTGGCAAATGATCGCTGTATGTGGCGCGCCACTGTGGGAAGATTTTTTTATCTCCAAGAAATCCATTACCTGGCCGGTAAATAGTCGCTTTGGGTTCAATGACATGAGCTTGCGCTGACTTATTGACAAGAATATGGTCAATCATACTCGTTAAGTGGTTATTCAAACGAGTGAATTGCATCTCTGGTGTGGTCAGATATTTATACCCCTTAAATTGCATGTGTGCTGACAGAGCTGGGCTAGTTAGAGCCTTCCCTGATGCATCTTTCCTGTTAGGGTTTTGATTAAAATCCCCCATGATGATAACCGATGGCTCAGAAATGGCATGCCGTGCAAGATCGCGAGTAATTCCGTACTCGATGAGCGTCATGGCAATCAAATGGTTCTCGTCGTGTTGTTGACCAGACGCTAAGTGCACGTTTACAACTACAAAATCCAATCCTGGACTACCGTCTGATCTAACTTCCTCAAAGTAACCCAATAAAGGAGCACGCTCAAACAACTCTTTACCAGCAAGTTTTTGGTCACGCATCGACATTTCAAAAACCTTAACAAGTTTAACCCGTTTACGATTCCACATAAATCCGAGATGCATATTTTTTTCATCATCAAGTTCAGGCACTTCATCAACATAGGGAATATGGTATGCCCAATCCTCTTTTTCTTTGGCTGATTCGAGATGGTTTACAATCTGATCAAGCGGCTTACATAATGAGCGATGTCTTCGCTTATGAGTAACGGCCACTTCCTGTAAGGCAATAATGTCTGACATCAAATCTGTGCTTATTAAATCAGCAATTTTTTTCAGTTGTTCGTCAGTCCTTTTTGGCAACTGGTCCTTGCGCGGTGGTGTTGCGTAGCGACCAAACCCTCCAAATCCTCCGCCAAATCCTCGCCCTGGTGATCCAAGGTGTTCAATATTCCATGTAGTTATTACCATTGGCTCGTTAGCCATGAGAGATGGAGTCATCAGCAAAGCGCAAAACATCATTATAAGGTTTTTGGTCATTATTTTAATTAGTTATTGATTGCCTCAATTCATGAGGCGCTATTGATATATTATTCCATGTGAAAAAACATTCATTCAACAGGAAATATTCATCCTTCTACTGAAATTGTTAGGGAAAATTTTGAATAGTAGTGGCGGTA
>DPWT01000165.1 GCA_003527555.1 Verrucomicrobiales bacterium
CTACTCCTCAAGGTCGCCCAATGCGCCTCGTCCGCAAAGAAGCCACACCCATCCACGAATTGTTCGCATAGCAAAAAAATGTGTAAGTCCATCCCCCGCCTTCTACTCCCCCTCTTTCTGGCGCTCCCCCTCTTCGCTCAAACGACTGGAAAGCCCGCTAAAATTAATGAGCGTGGATCTATCATTGAGGATCGATCCGCGCGGAAACTCCTGCAAGCAGGTGATGCCCGTATTGAACTCGGAGAGAACCAAAAAGCACTCGAAATTTGGAATTCAGTCGTGGAACGATACCCGCGCAGCCAAATTCGATTCGATGCCCATCTGCGACTCGGCGATTATCTCCTCAAGGAAATCAAAGACTTCGACAAAGCCCGCCTGCATTTTAAGGCCGCCACAACCGACAGCAATGAAAACGATAAACAACGCTCTTATGCTTTTCTGAACACCGGCATCTGCTTTTATGAAGGTGGAAATTACGGGAAATGCTTCAGTATCATGCGCGATGTCATCAAGCAGTTTCCAAATTCATCAGAAGTCAACGAAGCCTACTACTATATAGGCCTTGGCCACTTCAAACTAAACCACTACAGCAGAGCAATCGAAGCCCTCGAAAAAGTTGGCACCGCGCTCTCGGCCAAGGACTCACTGATCGAAAAAGTGGAAGCAGGGAAACGTCTTTATGTTAGGATCGATGATCAGGACTTCGCCATTCTAGAACCCGGAACCCGTATCAAAATTAGCTGCCAAACCAAAGGCGGAGACAAGGAAACACTCTTTTGTGATCCAGTTGGGCGCAATGCTCGAATCGCCCTAGGTCGTATCTCCACCGAGCTAAATGAAGCCACTCCTGGTAATGGAATCCTAGAAGTCCGTGGTAACGATCAGATCACTATTACTTATGTCGATGCCCATACTGCCAAAAAAGGCTTTAATGAAAAACGCCTCAAGCAGGTTATGGTGGTTGGCAATGGGGTCGCACGTATCACTGATGGCTCCTACCAACGAAACCTACCCGCCGCTGTCCTCGGCAAACCTCTCCACCTCCAAATCACAGATGCGGACCATGACGTCAGCGATCAGGCCGATCAAATCGAGGCCACGATACAAATTTTCCGCCCAAAAACGAGCGACGAAATAGATGATGAACTCGCCAAACGTGTCGCTAGCGGAGAACTCACCGAGAATACGGATGGTGAGGACTTAAAATCTCAGATCAATCCACTTCTCATGGTGCGCTCGATCCCTGTCAGCCTGCGGGAACAGGAACGCAGAGGCACTTTCCGTTTGGCCATCCCGCTTCGGCTAGGCAGCGCCCATGGCACGCTCACAGGGCAACCCGGACAGATTATACGACTTGTCTACCGCGATGACCAGAACCTCAGCAAAGACACCATTGTTCGCACTGCCGAAACTCGAATCATCGAGGGCAACTTAGGTGAAGTCCGTGTGACCCGTACCGAAATCTCCGACGAGGAACTGCGCCTCAAAACCCAACTACGCACCGCCTCAGCACTCACCGAGGTCGGTAATTACTACAAAGAATTTGGCCTTAACGAAAAAGCCGACCTTAAATACACAGAGGCCCTTCAAGTTTGCGAAAAAATCCATACCCAAGCGCGCAAGATTGGAGGCAAGCTTCTCGAGGAAACCTATGTGCAACTCTGGCGTATCTACTTTGCCATGAACCAACTCGATCTCGCACTTGGCATGAGCCGTCGCCTGCTCAAAGAATTCCCAACAAGCTCATACGTCGACGAGGCGATGCTGCAACAAGCCCACGTCGAAAGAAAACGTATGAGCTTCACCCGTGCCATCAGTCTATACTCAAGTATTGCCAAGCTATCCAACAGTCCACTCCGCGGCGAAGGCCAGTTTTTTACCGCCAAATGCTACGAAACCATGGCTCTTAGAGCCCCTGCCAATCAGTCAGCCCAACTCTTCGATAAAGCCTTCCTTGCTTATCAAAAAGTGTATGAACAATTCCCAGACTCAGGCCGCGTTGGCGATGCCGTGGCCAAGATGGCTGCATTCTATTATAAGAAGGAAGATTACTCACGAGCCATAGACGTCTTCGAGAACGTACTCTCAGATTACCCCGATGCCAATTTCCTCGATGTCATTCTCTTTAACTATGGTCGATGCCTCTATAAATTAAACCGCAAACCTGAGGCACGCAAAAAGTTTGAAAAACTCATCAACGATTATCCCGAGAGCGAAATTGCATCAGAGGCTAACAAAATTGTTGAAGCACTAAAAAAAGCAGGATTTTGAAAACATATCTACCCCTTCTCGTCGTCGTTGCCGCACTAAGCCTAACAGCTCACGCCGATCGTGCTACTGACCTTGAAGCACAACTCAAAGAAACAACCGAGTCATCACCCAGCGGCGCGAAGATCATGCTCGAGCTGGCGGATATCTATTGGGAGACCGAGCAGGTCTTCGGACTAATTCGTGTCACAGGCAAGTTCTCACGCTCCCAAACAAAACACCCACGTCGGGCTGCCATGATGCTCAAACTCATGCACGGCTATGCTATCACAGCACGTCACGACGACATCATCATCACCGGACGCCAATTTCTTGAAATCTTTCCTAACCATACCCTCACGAACAAGGTCCGTGACCACATAGCCTCTGCCTACCAACACACTGGCCGCAGTAGTCTCGCCGCTGCCCAGCGGCGCTCAATCTGGGAAAATGGCGGGGCTGCTGAACAGGGTGTCCAAGCCTTAAAATTATTTATCAAAGCCAATAACGGAACAAGCTATAAACAAGCGTCAAATCTCGCGAAGACCATGGTGGTGAAGCTACCCGCTCAACCCATACTAACAGATATAGGGCTTCAAGGCATGTATGCATCTGAACGGTCCGAACAATGGGCAGAGGGACTACAGATCGGTAAAACCCTTGCACGTCGCAATACCCCACTCAATAAAACCGAAAAACTTGACTTCTGGCTTCGGACTGGACGCTTCGAAGCCCGCCTCGGGCAATACGAAAATGCAATTCAATCATTCCGTAAAGCACTCGTCTCAAATAGAGACGACATTCACCGTAATCTGATTCAAGCGATGATAAATGCAGCCAAAGCACCGGCTGACATTGAGGCCGAAGCCCGCCGCTATCTCAAAGCCTACCCCTATCGCGAGGACCGCTACACCCCACTCGCCCAAGCCGCCGAAGCTGCAGCCAAGGCCAAAGATACCCAGAGAGCATTCGCTATTGCAGAAAGTATTCTGAGTAAAAACGTGACCAGTGACCTCGTTCGCGCCTACGTTCGCTGGTGCGGTAAAAACCATCAGCGTGCTGAGCAAGGACTGCTCAAATTGATTGCACTTAATCCTGAAAAAACAGGTGTTCTGCGAGCCATTCTCGCCATCGACGTCTATCGCGACGGCATGAAGAACACAGCCAAAGCCCGCCGTATGGCGCTCGAATACCTCGCAAACACTCCCAGCAATGATAGCTGGTCAGCAGAAATTACAGGCGTCCTCTATACATCAGCCACCGGCGAAGAAAGCTTTCGAATAAGCCTCGCTGCCGTCAGCGCAAGCGCCAAACAATTTCCCCACCTCGTGGAATTCCAAAAACATATCTGGAAACGAGCTCCGAAAGATAAACAACATCATCGTATATGGCTGGCAGCTAGAAAAACTCACCACAATAAACCAAACACTAAACTCTGGAAAACTATCCAAGAAAATGGCGGGAAGTCAGGACAAGCATGCAAAAAACTTCTTCAGCAAAAACTCACTAAACCACAGCGATACCTCGTGCTATCCCGCCTCGCCTATGTGTACAGAAATCACCTCGGGGGGAAATCCAAAGCCAGCTCCGCCAGCCACTACCAATCACTCTGCAAAGAATTCCCCAGTGACCTCAACGCCGCTGTGAGGTGGATGGATGCCGCAGCCTACAGCGCCCCAAAAGAAATGGCTGCAATGAAGGCCACAGCTGCTCGCCACCTCCTCAGTATTCCCCCAGCTCCTACCCACTATGACACTTGGCTTCGGCTGATAGAAACAAAAGATAAAAATATTATCCGTAAGGCACTACCTTGGATCAATAAATCATTAGAACTAAGCGCTCACCGATCCGCATACTGCACCCGTATTGGCGATATCATGAACGAACTTGGCATGAAAACCGAAGCCATCAATTGGTGGAAGTCACACATGGATATCGATCCTAATAATTTAGAATACGTGTCCTGCGCCCGTCGTTACGCATCCACACTTAAACCTGCCGATACACAAAGATTCCTTCAGTCACGCGCTACCACAAATAAATATCACCACGGAATCTACACCGCAGACCTTGCCAACATATATTTCCGTGCGGGTAAAATAGACGCAATGGATGCACTACTAAAAAATTCACGCAAGCGCGCCGACCAACATCCTTTACGACCATGGGGTATGGGAGAATGGCCTGCTCGCAGCTGGATAGAAACGGCACGCAATGCCAATTCGAAGGACTGGACAGAGGAGAAAAAAAACCGCGTTTACCGTATCGTTCGTGACCTCCGACTCGGTCGCATAAGTAGCGAAGCAGGCATCGAACTCATCGACACTAAACCCAAGTCAATGGACCGCCTCCTCTATGCACAAAAACTTATTCAACAGGCTGGGCAACACCACGAATCTTGGAGACGTATTTACCCACACGCACAGGCAGCTATAGCCCGCGCTGACCTCCCTCTCGCCATCACTATTCTCAACGGCCTACTCAATACCGTGCGCTCAGTTGGTAATTCCGAAACCACAGCAGCTCGTGACCTCCTCCGCAATGCCTACGGGAAAATGGGCAGCCTAAGTTCAGATATTCCAGCCGACAGCCCGATAGCACCGCTTTTACAAATCATCCTTCACCTCCGCCTCGGCGAAGACAATCT
>DPWT01000152.1 GCA_003527555.1 Verrucomicrobiales bacterium
ACCTGCAAGATATTGTGTTCCAGTATTTGCCGACCTTCCCAATATATCATACGGTATACATTGGGTTAAAGAAATCATTATAAGGCAACCAATGACAGCAGTGATTCGATTAAAACATTTCATAGCAAGATATCGTTAGGACTCGTGACAGGTACTAATCACCAGAGGTTGTATCACATCGTTCTCATGGTCAAGGTGCTATCAATAAATTCAATACATCAAATAGATTGGTGCTGAGTCGTTGTGATGACATCCACCGGATTCGTGCTTGCACGCACCCTAAATTCGCATTAACGCACATACATCCACTTTTACCATACAGAATAGCCATGCCAAACTACGATTATCACTGCAAGACCTGTGATCACACTTTTGAGGTGTTTCAAAAAATGAGTGACCCAAAACTCGAGGATTGCCCACAGGAAAAGTGTGTTGGTAAGGTCAGGCGTTTACTTGGAACTGGTGCTGGTGTCATATTCAAGGGTTCGGGTTTCTACCAGACCGACTATCGCAGCGATTCCTACAAAAAAGGAGCTACAAAAGATAGTTCATCAAATAAAAAAACTGAATCCTCGAAGGGTGAGGGCGGTGCTAAGGAATAATAGCTGCGTTCATAGAGGGCTTGCATAAGTGTCGCAACGGTTATGCCATCCATGAGTCCATCGTTTTTCCCCGCGGCTAGCTGGTGAGTTCCTTACGCGACGATCAAGGCAGCGTTTGGCGGAGGCAGCAAACTCTCGCGCGGCAGCTTGGCCTGCTGGTGCTTGGCGCATTTCCATAAGCACCCATAGCAGCCCCCATCCCTCACCTTTGTACTGTTCACGTGGATTGGTTCCATCACCTTTGAAATTAACGTAATCAACAAGTGCGTATATGCCGTTGGACGTGGTTGCCAGTTTATTGTAATTGGCCTGTATGCGATCTCTGTGCATGGCGGGAGCTGCGCGCATGATGCTGGGTAGTGCTGCTCGAGATTTGTGCGCAATAAATTCTGTCTGGATGCTGATGTTGGATGCCAACCAACGACGCAACTCCACTAGTTTACTACCGTTAAAATCATGCTTAAATGCCGACTTGTCATTCCAAGGGCATGCAACTGAGTAAGCGACGTCGGGCAATCTCTTTCCTCTTGCCGATGCAAATCTGACAAACTCGGGGAACGTTTCCGTCCACCTGCCGTCAAATCCTTCAGGATACCAAATAAAGTGGCCTATGCCGAGTGATGGGAATTCCTCACCATCGTTCCAGTGTGTGAGTCCACTGATTTTACCTGCAGATTCATTTTGCCATATTTTACGTCCAATAGCGGATTTCTGTGCCTGGTTTAGCCTAAGTGGTGAGGTTACTGGATTAGTTGAGAGTCCAGCGGTCGAATGTCCGCTCTGCCGTTTTTCCGGTGAGCAGGCACACAGAAGGGAAAAACTGAGTAAGGCAATAAGAGTAGGATATACTTGCATGGTAGGGTTAATTTACGCTTTTATAAAACTGTTCCAAGCACAACTTCACATGCCTATAGTTCTTAAATACCTAATCACTGCAGTTGTGGTAGTGGCTGTCTCGGAAATTGCCAAGCGAAGCGATAAGTTGGGTGCTCTCATTGCTGCACTACCCATGGTCACTGTGCTCGCGATGACTTGGATGTTTTTTGAATTTAAAGGTCAGGAACAGACAGAAAAAGTAGCCAATCACGCATACTATACATTCTGGTATGTCATACCAACCATGCCAATGTTTTTGCTCATGCCGTGGATGTTACGCAAGGGTATTCATTACAGTTGGTCGCTATTAGCAGGGTGCTTATTGACCGCTGTGCTTTTCATCATTACAGCGTATATTATGAAATGGTTTGATGTAGATCTCATGTGATTTACCGCTCATGAACGACAATTGCGCTGGTTGCACTATGATACTACAAGCTCATTGGCTGCTTATGAGCATAACACATCAAGATTCAAAAACCTGCTTATGAGCACATGCTAGCGAACCACGGAAACGCGTGTGCCAATACGAGTCTTCTCGAATACAATCGATACAGCCCTAGAATGGGTACGAATACAGCCGTGTGATGCAGGGTAGCGAGGGACTTTGCCGCGATGCATACCAACACCATCCCAGGATATGCGCATCCAGTATGGCATTGGGGCTCCTATATACTCACCTCCTTCAGGGATTGGGTCTTTTCGGCTGTCGGCATCGGCGTTCACCAATTCACCATCAGCGTCATAGATTTTCCCGTAAGAGGTAGAGCGCTTATCCTCACGTGTCATTTCGAGGATTTGAAAGTTTCCGGTCGGGGTTGGATATTTGCTGCGACCTGATGAGATGGGGTAGTCCATCGCAAGATCTGTTCCATTCATGAGGTAGCCACGTTGTTCGGACAAATCGATATGTATGGATGCGTTTGATGGGTTAGTCTTTCTTAAGATAGCATTGTTTTTCCATATGCCGTAGTTTCGAGGGTAGCCTTTTTGCGCTCGAAAATAGTCGTAGGTCCCCGGCTTATGAGGATTCTGATACAAAGCTTTTAATGGTTTTTTTTGATCAGGGTTTGGTGTCCCCGGATTACCACAGCTTGAGCAAAGAGCTG
>DPWT01000103.1 GCA_003527555.1 Verrucomicrobiales bacterium
TTGGTTTTGGTTTTGGTTTTGGTTTGGTTGTTAGTTGGGGGGATAACTGAGCAATAGGTGTATTGCTAAGATGGTTAAACCTTATTAAGATGATTTTTTCTATGCAAGCGATAAATAAAAAAATCACGTCCTAAGTTTGAATTTTATCTAGCATTTTTCGATAGCGATCATCGTAATATCATCCATCTGCGGCCGATCACCAGCAAAGTCATTCACAGCCTTCTTAAGTGACTCCACGACTGCTTCCGCACCGAGCGGCGCTGATTTGATAAACTCCCTTTCCATTCGCTCGGCACCAAATTCAGATCCACTGTCATTTTCAGCTTCGCATATCCCATCCGTATGTAGCAACAAGCAGTCGCCCGAAACCATCTGTAACTTCAAATCCTTGGTAACCCGCTCAAAAACTTCGCCCTCGTCAATACCAAGAGCAACACCAGGAGGTTTAATTCTGTCCACTTTTCCAGTTCCGCTTCTAAACATTAATGGGGCATCATGACCCGCTCGAGCCATGCGCAAATCGCCATCAGGCCCATCAATCGTAAGATTCACCAAACTCACAAACATATCCTCTCTAACATCAGGGAATAGGTTACGATTAACTTGAGTCAGCGCCTCGGCAGGTGACGATGTTGATTGTGCGCTGTGCCTGAGTAAACTCCGGCACATCGCCATGAGCAGTCCTGCCGGCACTCCCTTACCGGTGACATCTGCAATGACTACACCCCACTTGTCATCAGGCATTTTCATGTAATCGAAATAATCACCACTGATGATGCGGGCAGGCGTATTGCTACCACAAACACGATATCCAAGAATTTCGGGTTCCGATGACGGCAACAAAATGTTTTGCACTTCTCTGGCCGTCCTCAACTCATCATCGAGCTTACGCTTTTCCGTCATTTCCTGATGAATTAGTGCGTTGCCCATCGCGAAAGATGATTGCTCAGAAATCGACTTGAAAACATGGAAGTCATTCTCTGAGAACACCCCTTCCTCATGACGTTTCGCCACTGCAACTACACCCAGATCCCTATCGGCATAATGAAGTGGTGCAATCAGTGCCGAGAGGTTCTCCTCATAACGCACGAAGGCATCGTGAAATGACTCATGATCACGAACTGATGAAACGTGCATGCACTGCCCTGTACTGAGGGCAGCACCCAATATGCCCTCATTGGCAGCCAATTTACTTAACCGCACGTGTCGCTCCATGGCTCGGCTGTCTTTTTTTGAACGTTTAAAAATCTCCACCGGAACACCCACTAGAGGCGGGCAATCCTTTGTGATGTATTTGGGTATGAGATACGTCCCTTCTTCGTTAAGTATATATAGCGCTCCTCCATTAGCATTAAGCACCTCACTTAGACCTTCCACAATTTCTTTGTAGAGCAGCACGGGACTGATGTCTTTTTCAATAACCGTACCAAGATGATGCAAAAAATCGAACATTCGCATTTCTTCGCCCAGAATATGATCCCGCTCGCTTCGTATCTTTATTAGGCGAGCAGCATAACGATGTATCACCATTAATAAAATGGCGAGCAGCAGGAAGACCCCAGCAATGACAAAATAAACTAATGTCCACATAATTACAACTCATCTACTCTATCAAAAAAGCCACAAATAACAAGAACATCAATGTTGGCTTGATTAGTAAGTTGGTGATCATTGACAGTTTAGCCGTTGCTAGATTCCTTGGCTTTCACCTCGGCTTCTAGAAACTCCAGAACAGTTCCAAATTTTTGGGTGTTATTCTCATCTACTTCACACAATTTTTTGTGCGAATCGAGAACGTGACGTGCGGTGCCAATTTTTTCAACCGGCAAAGAACATGGCCGCAACTTACCCTCAATTTCATCAAACTGTATTTTCCTGTCAGTGCTCTCGGAATCGATTTCCATAAGAACATCAAGCCCAAGATCTTCCAGTGCGCTTCGATTCTTATTCCCCGGGTTTACTACCTCTAACTTACCGCCGGGTATCTTCATAAGCTTCATAGCAATACCCGCCATCGTTCCCATAAATGTCGAGTCCATACCGCTGCATTGAGACAAATCGATAACAATAGATTTGATCCCATTATTTAACTCATCTTCCGCACACCGCTTGACATGGTGGCTGTTAAAGAATGACCCCTTGCCATAGCAGCGGATCCAGTAAAAATCGCCATGGCGACAAGCAGAAATTGAGTCGGTGTTACTCACTCTTGATCAGAGGTGGTTAGATTCAGTAAGGTATCCTTGTATGTAACCTCGAGATGGCCCAAGGTCAACCATAAGAAAAGCAATTTACAGTTGTTTTCAGATATTTATCAACCCACGCCACTATGGCACTATGAAGCAATGAAACGGCTCCCATGAGCTTCACCATTAATTATTGCCCGTAAGTTGTCAGATTGATGCCCGTTTGCAATCACTGTCTCTACTCCGGCAGCTATTGCCCGCTCGACTGCAGTGAGCTTTGACCTCATCCCTCCAATTGAAAATTTCCCATGATCATCACGAACATGCTTCAGCACCTCAGAGATATCTTCTACTTGATCAATGATAGTCCCATCTTCACGCATCAGACCATTCACCGTGCTGAGAATGACTAACATACGAGCCTGGAGAATTTGAGCAACTCGGGAAGAAAGCATGTCGTTATCTCCAACCCTAAGCTCTTCCACCGCAACACTATCGTTTTCATTAATAATAGGGACTATCGCTCCATTCTGAAGCAATCGTTTCAGAGTATTGAGCACATTAGTACTGCGAGATGAATTTGCCAAATCATCCGCAGAGAGAAGAATTTGCGCTACGTTAAGTTGAAACTTTTGAAATAAATTTTCATACGCGTGCATAAGTCTAGTCTGCCCAACAGCAGCACATGCTTGGCGAGTTGCTGTATCACTGGGATAACCATCTAAACTCAGAGCTGACACGCCTGCTCCTACCGCTCCACTCGAAACCATGACGCAGGGCACACCCGATGCAACTAACTCAGACACGGCTGTAACCAGCCTGACCAGTGAAGCCTCATTCAGCGTGCCACCCTCTGACCGAGTGAGAACACCTGTGCCTATTTTAATGACTACTATATTTCTAGACATATCGGGATTGTTTTTTATTAACCTCTTGAAGCAGCAACTCGAATCGCTTGGCATATTGCGGGGAATATCTGTTTCTTGCGACTCACTACGCCAGGTCCTTGAAATACTCCAACATCATCACGTTCAAATGGCAATGCATCAATAATTTCCGATTTACCACTGGTAATCAACACGCTGTAATGAGTGGTGATATCGGTGACTGCGAGCAATGCAAGATCATATCCCTTAACAGCAACGAGTTTATCTAGCGATTCGGCGAGCGCCTGATGATTTGCTTCAAACAATTCTAGCCCACATTCCTCAACATGAGATATACTTACTTTATTGCCATTTTCCTCAAAAACTTTCCTGTCCGACATAATGGCTTCATCCATCGTGTTGTGAGCTAACAATGACCCGGAAGCAAAAAAATCGAGAGTGAACTCCTGCGCGTCAACACCAGCCATATCACACAGCCATGGTAAAATTTGTCGGTCCAAATCGGATGTCGTTGGCGAAGTAAGATTCAGTGTGTCTGAGACCATGCCTGCGAGAAGGCAGAGCGCAATACCGCGTGACATTTCAATACCAGCGTAACGGTATTCCCTAGCGACCAGCGTTGATGATGACCCGACTGGTTCATTGAGGTAGCGAATTGGTTCTCTGGAAACAAGATCACCTGCCAAGCGGTGATGGTCGATAACCTCAATTACCTCGGCGTCTTCAACGCCATTAATTGCTTGAGAATACTCGTTGTGGTCCACCAGTACCAGTTTGATTCGTGGCGGATCAATGAGATCAGATTTAGATATCACACCAATAAGTCGATCATCACCGGGATCAATCACCGGAAAAAGATCCTGTTTCTGTCGAGTCAGTGTATCTCTAATGGATTTTACTGGGTCGTGTGCCATTAGGCGAACAATAGAGTCATCAAGAGCTTGATCCACCATGCGGGAACACCGAATCAATTTGGCTACTGTGGCAGTGTCTTGCTTACACAGCAAAACAGCAACCCCCATACTCTTCGCCAGCTTGATAAGATCTCCTGAAACTTTTGAACCACCAGTTACCACCAAAATACCAACACCATGATCAATGGCCGCTCGCTGCACAATTGGTCGATCACCACAAATCACGACATAAGCCCCAACTTCGCCTTTTTCAGCCGCATCATTTAATCGACGATTAACCGCTTCAGTGCTGGACGCACCAACCAATTGAACAATTTCTTTTTCACCTGCAACAATGTCTGCACCAGTAACTTTTGCATTTAATGTAGCCGCAATTTTTTCAGGACAAGCAAACATTCTCCTCACAGATTCCGGATTTGTATCTGTAGGCATCAATAACTGCAGTAAATCTAAATACCTGAGCAACCCCTTGAGCTTCCCATCACCAGTAATCACCGGAAGACTGCGAACACTCTTAGTCAACATCACTTGATATGCGGTAAGAAAAGTAGCGTCTTCCTGAACACTCACAACCTCTTTGCGGCAAATCATTTCTGCTGTAACTGAGACATCGTTTAGCAGCTGAGGACGGTCAATACCTGCTTGTTTTAATACCCAGTCTGTACGTGCAGGCACTGCACCACAGCGCGCAGCTCGTGCATTCTCCATACCCTTAGAGCGCAACAGCTCTGCATAACCAATGGCGGAGCAAATCGCATCAGTATCGGGATTTTTGTGACCGATAACATAGAGCGGCATTTCAGAGGGTATGAACATAACTTCTGGGTGGCAGTTTTCCTTAATAGATGAAAATTTGCAATGCCTTGGTTTGGCATGACCCCAAAAAAGTCAGAAAGCATCTAATACCAAATTCACATCAGGAACATGATCCTCTTCGAGAATCACCTCAACCACGTCAAATCGCCATGGAATATCGCGAGACCCCAGAAGCCTCAACCATGAGTTTGCACCACGCTCAATCAATTCTTGCTTGGAGAC